>JBFRWG010000215.1:0-19247 GCA_051439445.1 Crocosphaera sp. | reverse complement strand
TTGCTGTATTACCTCTGTTTAAAATACTTTGATTTTCTACTCCTACTGCTCCAATAATGGTTATTCCAGACAGACTTTCATCTAAAACAATGTTGCGAGTCAGGTTATATTCTCCTGTATCTACATAAATAATATCTCCTGCTTCTAATTCATATTTTTCCAAAACAGCACGGATAGAAGCCATAGGTGTTTGCGGGGTTAACCCATCGTTATTATTATTACCGATCGCCGTAGTATATTCATCCCCAACCAGGACAGTATCGTTAACATAATAGGCATTAATGGATTCAGTGATAGTAAACAAATTGTCGGTTACATCATCAATAGTTGGCTCATTAATAGACTGAACACGAATCAAATATTGTTGAGAAAGATTATAAATTTCAGGATCAACTTCCCATAAATAACTGCCATCGTTTAATTGTTCATCGGCTAAAGTTTGGAAGGTCGTTCCCCCATCTTCTGAATATTCAATTAATACATTGCCATCGAAACCATCGGAACGCCAAGTAATTTCATAAGAAGATTCTTGAGGAATGTTTTCTCCTTCATTGGGATGGGTAATTAAAACATATTGAGGGGGACTCTTTGATGCTTGTTCAGTATTGCCATAAACCCCTAAATTAATATAGCCCCCATTATCTTCTAATTCTTGGTCAAAATTACTATTCTCATCCCCTCGATCGATTCCTGGTGATTGTTGACTATCAAGGGTTTCTATGGGGGTTAAAAAGACGGGTTTTCCTGTCCCTAAATCAATCACAGGGGCAAAGGAACCTTGATGAAAACTACCATAAATACTTTGCAGATGAAAATCATCATCTCGTCCATCATTATCGGCACTTTCATAACCCAAAATATCATCGTTTCCATCCACATCTACAAAGATAGGATTGGCAAAAATACTTTCTCTATCGGTAAAGCTAGCATTCCGCCAATCAACTAAAGATTTACGTTCTTCTTCTTGCCAAAAACCAACGCTACCTGTGCCAAGAACATAAACTAAATTGTAATCGCTCTCGAAGTTTTGCTGACTATCGTTATTCACATTGATGGCATAACCATTGTCAACTACAACAATATTATTATTAAGATTAACATTTCCAGACTTATTTTCTACAACTATTCCATCTCCTTCCAGTTGATAAATGGTGTTATTTCCTAAGTCAACATTACCGACTGTTACTAAGATACCGTGACTCCTATTGTCATAAATTAAATTATTGAAATAATTACCCTGTTCACGAATATTGATTCCATAATTATTAGAATAAATAACATTTTTAAATACATTCCAGTCCTCAGAACGAGGAGAAATGGATATATCAATGCCAGTTATATTATTATAAACTCGATTACTGATAATATAACCGCTTGTATTACCAGTGATACCAGCATTATTATTATGAACTACATTATCAACAGCAGATGCACTTTTTAGATAAATTCCTTCATCATCACTGCCTTGATGACCATAACTAACATTGCCTGTAACTAAGACATTATTCTCTGCATGAATTCCTGTATCTCTGTTGTTATAAACTATATTACCGTTACCTAACGATAGATCCTCAGTTCCAATAATCGTCCGACTATTGTTATCGGTATTGTTGGCATAAATTCCAATTCTATTGTTGTAAGCAATACTGTTAGTCAGACTAGCAATGATACCGTTAAGATAAATACCATCTTCATTATTGTTGTAAGCAATACTGTTAGTCAGACTAGCAATTATACCGTTAAGATAAATCCCATCTTCATTATTGTTATAACTAACTAAACTATCTAAATTACTAAATGGGGAATTGGTTTCAATAGAGATCCCATCGGATGTATGACCATAGGCCGTAATATAATTAGCATCAAAATTATCACTACCACTATGCACCCATAACCCTCGTTGTGCATTCCGTAAAGTGAGGTTAGAGAGGGTGATAAAATCAGCGTCAATTAATTCAATTAAAGCAGAGGAGCGATCGCCTGGAATAGCAGGGAATAAGTTAACGTCTAAGTTAGAATCACTAGGCCCAGTGAAGGTAAAACCATCATCCAGTCCTAAACCTCGATTTTGAGAACCAGAGAGGGTTAAAGGAACAATTAAAGGATAATCTCCCGTATCAATATTGACAACATCATCGGCCGTTACATCATAAATGCGGAAGAGATTAACCGGATTTGGTTTCGGTGCTGTTGCTATTTTACCCGTATGACGATTATTACCGATCGCATTGGGGGTATATTCGTCATCCGCATTGCTATTATCATCAACAAAATATTGATTACCGTCTTCTGGTGTACTAAAGGGTTCGGTACTGCGATCAAAAATTGCAGGGTTATCCACTAAGGAGACTTGAATCCTTAGCCCATAAGTACCAAAATCAATGTTACTATTACTGGGAATCCAGATATACTGACCATCATCGGGAGTTCCTGCTGCAATGGTGGTGAGTAACTCAGGAGAGTTGACCCCATCTTGATACAAATCAATCCTGACCGGAGAGTTAGTGGGATTATTAAAGGTTTCCCAACGAATAATCTGGGGTTTATCAATTTCCCAATCAGTATAGAGTTCAGGGAAACGTAGGGCAATATGAGGTTGTACATCAAGATTAGCAACATCTGTGGTCAGATTACCATAAGCTCCCACATCTGGTGCGATCTGGGAAGAAACTAAGTGTAAGAAGGCTCCATCTAAGAAACTATCGTTACTACTACCCTGATTGCGATCGCTTCTAAATTCATAAATTAGTTTACGAGTTCCTTCCGGTAAAGAAAAGCGATCGCCGATTAATTCCCATTCCGTGGTACGATTTGCTGCATTAACGGTTATTTGGTCAACTTCTTCTCCTAAGGGATCAATAAAGCTGATTATTTCTTCATTTTCATCGAGGAAGGTTAAAACTAATTGACCCTGATCCTGATCTAAGGTGCGAATCCGTCCCCCAAAGATAACATCCAATTCTCCACTATCTAATTGGGTAATATCATACCCTTGTGCTACTAAATCAACAATTTGTTGAGCAAACCCTTCTTCTACATCACCCGCAGTAAAGTAGCTATTTCCGAAGAAAGCAGAGGGACTGCCACTTTTAACGGTCCCGTCCGGTTGATTAACGATCCAATCCGTTGTCCCTGATTCAAAACTGGGATTAGATAATAAGTTGATTTGAGTGGGTGGTGTTCCTAAATCTGTACGAGAATCACCTAAGTCAACAGCAGGGTTAGTCAAGCGTAATCCTGCTGTTTGTGGGACTAAGCGATAATCATCCTGATCACGATTAAGGAAACGAGGTTCTGACCAATTAGGATTAATAACGGTAGTTCCTAATGAGTGTAAATCAAAGCGAGCAATATCGGCCTGCCAATCCAGAATATCGGTAAAGTCTTTGGTCCAATAGCCTATTTTTCCGGTTCGGGTGGTGTGTAGTAGGTTATAGTCGCTAAAGAAACCTGTTTGGCTATTATTAGCCACATAAAGGTTATAACCATTTTCTGCCCAAAGAATATTATTTCTAACTTCCACTTCACTGGCACTATTTTCTAGGCGAATGTTATCTCCTGTGGGTGCATAGAAAGTATTGTTGACAATCTGCACATCGGAGGTGTTATTAATCTGTACTCCTATTTCTTCGTTGCGATAGATGAGGTTATGAATAATATGTTGATCATTATTGGCTTTAATCCCAATGGTATTATTAGCGATGCGGTTAAATTGAATAGTGCCATCAAACCCTTGACTCACACCAATTTCATTACCTTCGATTAAATTAGCTTTTTCGAGACTGTTCCCTCCTAAGATACCGGTTCCGACAACACCGATGACATTGTTATAAATATGTTGATTTTGGACTTGTCCCTCACTTAGTTGTACTCCAATCTGATTATCAAATATCTCATTCCTGCCCGCCTCATCCACAAAACCTAAACCATTCTCTTGCGCAACAGTAACCACAACCCCTGTTTGGTTATCATAGATGCGATTATTACTTAGATAAGCCGGTGCATTATAGGCAATCCCAACCGTTCCCCCAGAAATTTCATTTTCCGTAATCTGACCCTCAAAAGTAGCATTGATGGTGATTCCCGTTCCTGAAGTAGCGATCTCATTATGGGCAATACAACCACTAACTACATCATTGAGATTCCCTTCAATTCTCAGTCCATTAACCCCTGTAAACTGATTATCAACAATATTAAAGTTGTGACTATTAGCGATCGCTACTTCATTATTAAAGGTAAGACGTTGTAAGGTAATCTCATCCACCCCATCGATAGTAACTGATCCCTGAATAACACTAGATTGATCGGCTGCACCCAGAATGGTTACTCCTGCATCTTCAGAAGCAAAGATAATGTCTTCATTGATGGTGGTTCCTGGGGCAATAATGATAAAATCCCCTTCTCCTAAATCATTATTATCGAGAATTCCTTGAATTGAAGTCGTATCATCGGCTTGATAGACATTATTAACATCAACCGTATTGCCACGGACATAGATTTCTGGAGACCCTAGACTATCTTCGGCCCAAGCAACAAAAGGACTTCCCTGATCATCCACTCCTAAGTCTAAGGAACGAACTTGTCCCCCTGTTACACTAATTCCCCGATAACTTGCATCCCCTGGTAATTCTTCGATAAATTCTTCCCCATTCCAAACTTTGCTATAAAGCGCAACAGTAGCAATGGGTTTGTCAATGGTTCCTTCATCGGCCCAGACTAGATGTAACTTCCCTCCCTGACTCAGTATTTGAGGGGCAAAAGAACGACCAAAGGTATCTGAAACCTTATCCTCTAGCCATTGAGAACCACTGTAACGGGCCACATAAATATCACTGTGGGATTGATCTGGTTGAGATACCTCAAAGATTCTTTCCGAAGCTATGAATAATTCTCCCTGATGATAGGTCAAGCTAGGGGAAGCACTATCTTCTACTGTTCCTAAACCAATTAATTCGCTCCAGACTCCTCCCGAATATTCCTTAACCTTAACTTGCTCAATACCGTTACTGTTTTCTATCCAAGCGATCGCTACTTTGCTACCATCGCTGGTAAGCGTCAACTGGCCAACATCATTACTAGAGAGAGATATTCCGTTACCAGTGGCACTATCAACTCCTATATCCACCCATTGATTACCATCGAAACGTTGAGCATAAACTTGGGTTATTCCAGTAGAACTATCTAACCAAGCAACAACCGTTCCATTATCTGTTTGAATAATCTGGGCTTGATCAGCCGTTCCTGTTTGACTGACACTACCCAACTCTAACCAATTATCATTATTTTGGTCATAACGAGCAACATAAATATTGCTGGTATCTCCACTGAACTCTGTCCAAGCAATAACTGGACTGCCAGTATTATCCAAAGTTAGACTGGGACGGCGAGATTGAGTAATCGTATTGCTAATACCACCCTGTTCACTACTGCCGTTTAATTGTTGCCAGTTTTCCCCATCGTAGTGAGCTAAATAAATCTCATAATTACCATTGCGACTATCTGTCCAAGCGACATATTGACCGTTACTCCCTGCAACAATGGTGGGTTCAATGGATACTCCCACATCTCCACTCAGTCCTAATCCTTCGGCTGACCCATTCAAATCACCCCAACGACTCTTCTTACTGGGTTGGATGGGTAAGGTTGCTTCTGCATGAGGGTTGAAGTCATGATCGAGGGTGGAAGAGGGTGTCGGTGTCGGAGTTGTAAAGGTTTCGGCTGGACCATTTAAACCATTTCCATAGTCAACCCAATCATCTTCTCCAAATTCGGGAATGAAATCATTACCCCCTTCACCGAAGAGATAGTCATTACCCCCTTGACCCCATAATTGATCGTCTCCTGCGTCGGTTTCATACCCATTGGTACCAAAGTCTCCATAGAGGTAATCAACGGCATTATCATCGTTTATGGCTGCTTGATTATGACCATAAAGGCGATCGTGATTCGCCCCCCCTAGTATGACATCGCTGCCGGCATCCCCTTCAAGAAGATCGTCCCCAAAACCACCATCAAGAATATCGTCTTCGTCTCCACCCTGTAAGTGATCATTGCCACCATAACCATAAAGGCGATCGCGTCCTACACCTCCTCTTAAAACGTCACTACCGTACTCGGAACCGTGTAAAGTATCATCTCCTTCTTGTCCGTCTAGATGATCGTTGTTTCCTCCTCCACCATAAAGAAGGTCATTTCCTGTGCCTCCTAGAATGCGATCGCCGTTATCACCCCCATCGAGGGTATCTTGATCATCTCCACCATGAATGAGATCCGCACCTCCTAACCCAAAAATGCGATCGCGACCGGCACCTCCATCGATAATGTCACCGAAATAAATATCATCATCAAAATTATCATCTTCTCCTCCGTCATCACTACCGATTAATGTATCGTCTCCTGCATCTCCTTGAAGTTGATTCCCCACTCCACCACCGGCACTGATATAGTCGTTATCTATACCTCCTTGTATGGTGTCTATGCCGACTCCTCCCACTAATAAATCTTCACCAGCATCGCCATATAATTGATTGTTACCAAACTCCCCATAAAGAGAATCATCTCCTGTTTGACCGTCTAAGAGATCATCTCCTAAACCTGCATACAGTGTATCTTGACCTAAACCACCAAATAATGAGTCGTTACCTTCATGACCATAAAGGATATCTTCTCCGTCATTACCCTGAAGTTCATCGTTACCTGAACCCCCATAAAGAGAGTCATTTTCTTCATTCCCAATGAGGAGATCGTCACCTTCATGACCATAGATTAAATCTCGATCTAAACCGCCAAATAATGAGTCGTTACCTTCATCACCATAAAGGATATCTTCTCCGTCATTCCCTTGAAGTTCATCGTTACCTGAACCTCCATAAAGAGAGTCATTTGCCTCATTCCCAATGAGGAGATCGTCATCTTCATCACCATAAAGGATATCTTCTCCTTGATTACCCTGAAGTTCATCGTTACCTGAACCTCCATAAAGCGAGTCATTTGCTTCATTCCCAATCAGGAGATCGTCATCTTCATGACCATAGATTAAATCTCGATCTAAACCCCCAAATAATGAGTCGTTACCTGCATTTCCATGAAGAAGATCCTCTCCGTCATTACCCTGAAGTTCATCGTTACCTGAACCTCCATAAAGCGAGTCATTTGCTTCATGGCCAATGAGGATATCGTCACCTTCATGACCATCAATTAAATCTCGACCTAAACCGCCAAATAATGAGTCGTTACCTTCATCTCCATGAAGAAGATCCTCTCCGTCATTCCCTTGAAGTTCATCATTACCTGAACCCCCATAAAGCGAGTCATGTCCCTCTTCTCCTTGTAAGTAATCATTGCCGAAACCGCCGAATAATTGATCGTCTCCCCCTTCTTGTCTTATTGGAGGGGCGTTGGAGAAATCACTCCCTAAACCATAATCACCGTAAAGAAAATCCCTTGCGCTATCGTCTCCAACGCCAGTGCTACTATGACCGTATAGAACATCATCGTCACCATCCCCAAAGAGATAATCACTGTCTTCATTCCCTTCTAAAATGTCTGCATCATTGCCACCATAGAGAGAGTCCTCTCCTTCATTTCCCGATAAGTAATCTTGACCGGCTTCTCCATGCAATACATCGTCACCCAAACCGCCAAATAAGGAGTCGGCATCCACGCCACCCCATAAGTAATCTTCTCCTGCTCCCCCAAAGATTTCGTCGTCCCCTTGTTCCCCATAAAGGTCATCTGTTTCAGAACCCCCTTCTATATAGTCATTTCCTTCTCCCCCAAAGATTTCGTCTTCTCCTTGCTGTCCGAACAAGCGATCGTTTCCTCGACGACCTAAAATAACATCGTTGCCGATACCACCATCTAAGAGATCATGCCCTTGTCCACCAATTAAACTGTCATTACCCACGCCGCCGCGAAGTTCAACTTCGATATTGGGATCAACGTCGTTTTCAATGGTGATGGTATCGTTGCCTAAGCCACCGTCAGCGACAATTTTGGTCACTTCCACGACGCGGTCCAACTCTGCATCAAACCCCCCGTATACCAGTTGATAACCGAAGGCTTCTACCATCACACCATTAGCCAAACTACTGACTGTAAAGTTTTCATTGCCATCAGAGGTATTACCCATTTCCCTCAAATGAGCGCGATCGCCCATGTTCAGGGTTAACACCCCTGTATCGGGATCAAGTTCAGCTAAAACCGGTGCAGGCCCACAAGTATGATCGAAATCGAGTAGGGTTTCTCGGGCGATCTTAAATTTCTTTTTGTAAATTGTTTTCTTAAAAAACCCCAGATCAATTTTAACTTTGAGGACCGCATCTAACTGGGCATAAATTTCTCCTTCCGTATCAAACATACACAATAAGCCTTGACTGGCATTTTCAGCTATTTCTGTTAACCGTACCCTCTGATCTGAGTTGGGATCACTAATATCCATTTCGATATTCAGACCAATATCGGCTGCGCCTCCCACTGACACTTTGCCGATGGGTATGCCATAAACAGTGATTGTGAAAACATCCAGATCGACCCCACCAAACAAGCCGCCGCTTAAAACCAGTTCGGGAAGATCGACTATTGTCCCTGTTTCCCCTTCTCCTTCAACCCCATGCTTATCGACGACATAAAAACCATCTAATAAAGCACTAGAATTTCCTGTTTCGATGAATTGACGTAAGCCATAAGTATCAAAACCAAAGTTGAAATCGGCGGTTAAGTTGGCACCTCCGCCGATATAAGCTGTTAAAGGTAAATCGGTTAATCCTCCAAGATTGAGTTCTTGACCGTAGCTAAATCCTAAACTTAAGGTGGGTGTGTCGTATTCAAATAAGACCACATCTCGACCGAAGAGTAAATTAATGGCTTGTTTGGGATTATCTAATAAGGGGAAGATGAAGCCTTCACCGGGAATTAAACCGGCATAGCTATTAAAATTAGGGGCAGATTGTTCAAATTGTTGAGTGGGGTTGAGTGCAGCCTCTTCTGCTTGTTCAATTAAACTTTCTAGTAATAAGTTGGGCAAGTCATTGATATTCCCCAAGTTTTGACCACCAATTCCTATATTGGTGTTATCGGTGTTACCAGTCTCTTCATTATTACTGTTTCCTCGCACATCAAATTTTTCAACAGTAAATAGATCGTCGAAACTGAATTTTCCTAAATCTATTAGGGTATTATCTTCAATAACATCAAAGTTATCGACAAGATCAACTAGAATGGTGGCTGCTTCGATAAAATCAGCCGTCCTTTCATAACCGTAATATCGGGCTAAGTCTAATAAGGTGGTATCGCCTAGAACATCGGAAATAATAGGAATGGGTGTGGTTAAGGTTTCAATCAATTCGTCAACGGGTTCGAGGACAGAACGAATATTGTCCACAATGGGGGAGATAAAGTCATTAAGAAACGTCCCGACATCTAAATAAATATTGCCAAAATTAAAGGTGGGTAAATTACCCAAAATTGAATCATAATCGGGTTGGGACGGATCAAATAACCAATCAATATGTAAGTCGGTTAATAAGCGTGGTAGATTATCATTTCCGTTAAAGCTTGTTTCTAAATCTAAGTTAATGTCTGCTTGTCCCGTTATTTCTGCATCTAAGAAATTTCCAGAGAATAACCCAGAACTAAGTTCAGAAAAAGTTAGTCTATTATCATTGTTACCGGGGTCGATTATATCAACTTTAAATTGACCAATAAATGAACTGGGATCATATTCATCTCCATCTACGTTGATGCCATCATTGTCTGGATTTTCATCCTTGTCTTCATCAGTAATTTTGACTTCTAAAAATCCTAGAGTCCCCACTGCTTCTAAGTCGGGAATACTTGCTTCTAAATTAATTAATAGTTCATCTTCAACATCGGTGGTTAAATAAACGCCTTCTTGACGACTAATACCAAACCCTAATTGGAATTCATACCCTAAATTAACATCAATGCTACTGCTATCTTCAACGGATAAATTTAAACCGGGTAAACCAATATCAAAACCAATTTCTTGAGAAAGGGTATAAAAATCATCGATAATTTTCATCTCATAAAGAACGTTCTCGGCAATATTACTAGAGTCTTTTTCAATGGTGAGGCGAATATCATCTAGGGTTGCTATGGTATTACCTTGTTGATCGTCATGGAAGTTTTTATCAAGAATATTTAATCCTGTTGGGCCGAGGGCATCAAATAAAGCTTCTCTGACAATTTCTGCTGATTTTTCGGGGGCTGTAGCAATAGCTTGATAAAGTTTTGTTGTTAAATTTTGTCGTAATTCTTCAATAAATTTTCCTGAATCTTTCAGTTGATCTCCTATGAAGGGAAATATATTAGAAAAAACATCACCACTTAAAAGAGATTGTAATTGAGTTAATAATTGATCTAACCCATCAATAATGCCACCGATTTGATTTTCTACATCTAAGGAATCAATAAAGTTGCCAAAATCTGGGTTAGTTAAATTAATTTGTCCATTGCTTAAATCGGCACTAAATTCAATGTCCCCTTGATATTCACTTTCTAAGGGATAAAAGACAGGTAATAAGGCTTGGGCTTGACCAATTGTTTCAATTTGTACGCTATTAAAGTTCAGGGTGTCAAGATAGTATTTATCATTAGCAATATCTTCTAAACTTAAGGTTACGGTTGCCGGTTCAAGCAGGGTTGGATCGTTCCCTAAACCAATAGTTGCAATGGCTTCTTTTTGTTCATAATCTTGGATAAATACACCCAAAGGACCAAGGGCAGCAGAAAATTCTATATCATCAGCAATAGCTTTTAATCCGATTTCTATAGAGGTGTCTTCATGTAAATAAGGACGGGGGATTGAGTTTATTCCTAAATCAAAGCCAAAGATTAAATTTGCATCTGTGGTTAATTCTCCATTTAATTTTGTGCCACCACTAACATCAATTAACTCTGTTAACGTATCGATTCCTAAACCCCTTAAATCAATGGTTAAATCTTCAGCAATAGCCTTACTATAATCATAATTTAAGTGAAATTGTAAATCTGTTTCTGCTAAACTTAATACGACAATATTTTCATCGGGACTGATACCTATTGCTTGGGCGATCGCTGTTTCTAATTTGTCTTCAATGGCACTCAATACCCTAGCTTGATCGGGGTCATTTTCTATTTCTTGTATAGCGGTGCGAATGGTATCCCCTAAACCAGCTAAGTCGGATAAACTAAGGTCTAGCAACGGTATTTTATTCCCTAATGAACTGTTATTTAAACTATCAAAAAATTCCGCTAAACTTGATAAAGACTCAATAATTTTGTCAACACTAATTTCTGCATAGCGAGATAATTGTTCAAAGGAAGAAGATACTGTTTCTGTGATTGTACCGGCTTCAAAAACATTGCTCCAAGTATAATTTGCACTTAACTCTTCATTAACAACCCCGACAATACTATCTGTTACTTCAATGGTGGGAAAATCTAAAGTAGCTGCACCAGTAAAACTCACATTGGTAAAATCATCGAGATTTGAAACATTATTAAACAACTCAGTTAAGGTAATTGGTTGATTACTAGAATCAGGATTATTAATTTCTAGTTTTGCTTCTACATTTCCAGTCAAAGAACCATCAATAATATTAAATTCAATGAGGGTTAATCTTCCTTCTGCATCGATATCATCTGCGACTAAATTAGCATTAGCGGTTAAGTTAATATCACTAAAAATAGTGCGATCGCCTAAATTATCAGAAATACCGACTTCTTTGAGTCCTAATTCATTGGCAGCAATATCATTTACCTCTACAATTAATAAGGATGCTCCGCTTAAATTACCTGTAGTTGATAAAGTAATTTTATCCCCAACTAGACTGGCTTTTACGTCATCTAATTCGGCATTTTCTAGGGCAATATTAATATCTTCGATGAGATCATTACGATTACTATTGGACTGATCCGAACTCACTTTAATTTCGATGGGAGTGGTTCCATTAGCCGATACAATAAATATAGCTTCATCGGATAATTTTCCATCAAGAGGTAAGGCCGTTTCTGCTATTAAACTTGCGTTATAAGGAGATAAGTCAAACCCAATAGTAAAGTCGGTTTTTCCTTGCACTGAATATTTTAAATTACTGTTACTATCTAGTTCAGCAATTACCCCTAAATCAAGCTCAAAATCTAAGGAAGAAGTCTCTTCAGCAAAGGTTTTAGTATGAGAAAAATCGAAAGAAAGAATATTCGTATTTCGATCATATCGGGCGTTAATATCTCCTAATTCTTCTCCCAATACTTCACTTAATAAGTCAACAAAATCAGCTAAATTACTAAATAGAGGATCTCCATCCTCATCAATAAACTTATCAAAGACATCGCTTTGTAAGGTAGACGCAAAATCGAATAAATCCGCAAAGCTTCTTCCTTCTAAAAAGGGAATTTCTTTATCGAGTAAATTTTGATAGCCGTTACTCTGTAACCAGTTTCCAAATTGCACAAAAGCGTTAACAATTTGTAAAGGAGAAAGTTGAGTAAAATTTCTTAAATCCTCTGAGAAGGTACTTTCTAGCTCAAAATCCAGTTTTTCTGATCCAAATAAATCACCTATAACTGTAATATTGGCATTGGTTTCAAATCCTAGTAAATCAACCTGAACAGGTAATACTGTATCTACTAAAAAACTAGCTTTTTCAAAACTAATCAGTTGCTCAAGTTCCGTTCCAAAAATTTCTGCAAGGGTAATCTTATTGTCTACATCTTGATCGGGGTTATTAAAAACAACATCTATATCCGTTATTAAATTTAAAGAACCATCTACCACATTACTGTTAAGAAAACCCAGATTCAATTCTGCATTGAAATCATTAATTTCTACCCCACCCCCAATTTTAAAGTTGTCAATTTTAACAAAGAAAGCTTGTTCCTTAGTTAAATCTCGCCGACGTTCATAACCGAAGGTAAAATCAAGGTCAGTATTAACAATAAAATCAATTGCTGCATTGCCATCAAAATCCAGTTGCCAATCGTTTTCTACTTGAGAAAAGTCTAAGTTTACATTCTCAATAATGCGTTTTCCTTGTAACTTAAATGAGTAACTAATTTCCTCTTCTGTTGTCTCCTGACGAATAGAAAGGGGGTCAACAAATAATCCTTCTGGTCGATTCGGATCAACAACATTAGCGATTTTAAAACTATTAGTAGAAAAGTCGGATGTTCCCCCGTCTGAAGATGAGGATTCAGGGGCATTTAATTCCCTAATTAAAGCAGTTAATTCGTTAACGGTAGGGGTTTCATCAAGGATAAAATAATCACCTAATGGGGTCAGAAAATCTTCCCCTAGCATCGTGCCAAAATCTAAGGCATTCCCCAAGTTTAAGTCCAGATCGTCATTGTCGGGTAATGTACCTAAAAAGGGTAAAGATTCACTGAAAATATTAGTATTATTTAATTGATCAAAAATGTAACTTAAGTTGTTTAAACCGTTGGTTAAGATGTTAATATCATCTCCTTCTAGAGGGGTTTGCACCGGTGGGGTCAATTCCACACGAAAGCGGTTATTATAGCTTTCATCTTCAGTCGCAATATCTTGAGCAATTCGTTCGTTAAAGGCGTTAATAATCTTACTGTTACTATGAATAATATTTTTAACTATCCCTTGACTAGAAGCATTCCAAATTTCTTCTAATAAATCAACAATATTCTTTTCTTCATCGCTTAATTCATCCCCGTCACTTTCTGTGGTAAGGGAACTATCAATCTGAATTTCAAATCGATTCCCTGTATCACCTAATTGATTATTATCACCCCCTGTTTGACTGGCGATATTATAAATAACTTGTGTCCCTGGATGGCTATTAGTAGCAGCTTTAATGGTATCGATTACCCAATTTGTGCCAAAAAAGTTGCCCCCTTCTCTGAGATCAAAATCGTTACTATCATCAATTAATTGTTGCCATTGAGGTGCATCTTGACGATTTAACCAGTCTAGGGTGTTCTCATCTAAGTCGGAATTTTCATCATCTGGATCAGTTAAATTAGGATCAATGGCCGCTTTAAACCGTTTAATCGCACTGTAACTTTTGTTCCCAAAAGCACCATCTACACCAAGGGGGTTCCCTTCATCATCAACAAAACCTAAGTATCTTAACCGTTGTTGAATTCGTGCTTTTTCTTGTCTAGTATCTACTTGATTATCGCTACTAACCATCACATCTTTATCCAAGGAATAGCCAGGTTGCACATCAATCTTAAATAGCTTTAATTGTTCTCCATTCCCATCATCAACCACAACTTGACCAATGACTTCTCCTTGGAACCCAAGCTTATTACTATCTTTATCTACACCAGCGATCGCATTTTCGATATCAGGGGCAAAATAAAGAATGCCATTACTACCAAAATTATCATCTAAAATAACTGTACCGGCTTTTGTTAAGTAATCAATCCCAGATAAATAAAAGCTAGTAAGTTCACTACCCAATGCTTCTTTTAAGTTAACTTCGATGACATCACCGGTTTTGCCAGTAAAGGTATATTCAGGGGTTAAAGAACTAGGATGAGGACCTAAAACATCAACATGAACATGACCTCCATGCCTGTTACTAAAAACAACGCCGGGTATGTCCCAAGTTCTAGGATCATTGTAGATAATTTTTTCTGTAGAAACACCAGATTCCGTTTCATTACCAAGAAAATATGAAAATGCCTTGAGTTTTTCTTCTTCTAACTGGAGGTTATAATTCGTATTACTAACAATAAGTTTTTCAATCCTTCTAAGAATATCTTTATTATCCCAAGCTTCACTTACCTTTAACAAGTTTGAAAAATCCTCAGTAGTAATCAGATTTTTCTTTTTCGTGGTGTAACTTTTATCACCATTTTCAATGATAACTGTATCATTCTCGCCTGCAACTACTGGAATTAAGTTATTTTGATTATCAACAAAACCATCTATAGTAACTGTTAGGAAAAATGGAACGCTAGAGTCATCTGTCGAAGGTGTATCAAAATCGATATCCATTCCTGCTTCATGACTACTATGAAATGGGGTATAGCCACCTATAGGTAAAGAAGTACCAGTCATCATTAAGGTGTCACCAGTTTGTTGATGGAAAGATAAAGCTCCCTCCTCAATAACTTCTTTAGCCCAAGATGTTAACCAACGTTCTGTTTGTTGTCCATCTCTGAAAGTGGAATAGCCCGTATTTGAAAGTTCTAATATTTCCCAACGGGGTGCCTTAGAATCGTTGATGAAAATTTTTCCATAAGTGCTAAATTCTTGCGCTTTAAAAATCTCATCTTTATCATAGACAGCATTGATCGCCTCACCTGGACTAATTCTCTTATCCTCATCCTCATTGTTAACCAAATTTCTGTAAAGAGACCAATATAAACGCGATCCACTGTTTGGTGTATCATAATCACTGTTATCCTGACTCGGTGTGACTGCGGTGTTAAATAATTGAATAGCGTGTTGTGTGGGCTTATCTAGTTGACCATTGATGGCTAAAGGCGTTAACGTTACATCATATTCGGAAGTATTTTCAGTATTTAGCTCAAAACTACCTGTAAAACCCAAATAATTTAAACGCTGCTGTTGTCGACCAATATCTAAGGGTTGACTACCAAAGGTAACAACCCCTTCCCCTTCTGTGCTAAAACCGTCTTCAATCTTTAGACTAAACCACCGTGTAATCCCCTCATCCGTGTCACTTTGTTTGAGTTTAACTGAGCCAAATAATTCCCCTTGAAAGCTTTGTTGATTATTATTACTATCGAGTAATATTTCTGGGGCAAAATAGAAAACACCATTATTGCCAAACGTTTCATCAAAAGTAGGAAAAGTGGGAGTAGTATCTACAGATGTTAATGGGGTTAAACTTGAGTCTGTTTCTACGAATATCTGTCCCGCTTCACCCCATTCTGACACGGGAGAAATTAGATTAACATATTGACTCGCTTCTCCATAGATACTGGCAAAATCTAAGGTGGTAATATCCCCACTTTTTCCTGTCAAACCTTTCCCAAGAGCAATATTTTGGAGAATAATTCCTGAGTCAATTAAACGGAAGTTGTCATTGCCATCTTTTATCTCAAAAGTCAGTTGATAATTGGTGTCTGATGATAAGTTTTCTGGTAGGGAAAAGGCTAGGGATTTTAAATTTTCATCTACGGATGAAAGAGATACCTCTTGTTCGTCAATACCTTGAATTAATTGTAATGATTGATCATTTAAGCGAATTTCTAGGAAATCGTCGATACTTTCATCTAAAACCTGGAAATCAAAAGATAGTATCTTGGCTTTTTCAGGGATTTGATAATTTTCTTTAATAAGAGTGGGATTAAGGTTATTAAGAACAACTAAGGATTCATCGACGGTGGCAAAGGCTGAAGTTTCTTGAGTGTTTTCTGCTGTAAATAACTGTTCATTATTAGGGGAAATACTTTCTAGGGTAATTATTTGATTATAAGTTAAGCCAGTTAGGGCATCTTTTTCCAGATCAAATGTTTCTTGTCCCTCGTCTAAGTTTTGAGTTGACCCATCATCAATCTCTTCCTGTTGTAAATGGTGGGCTGTTTCTGATACTTCGCTAAGAATCTTCTCAACATCTTCGCTTAAGCCCAAAAATTCATTTTTAGTCGTATTTTCTGTGGATAAACTAGGTTCAAAATGATTCGGTTCTTGAAGCTGGTCATTTAACTCATTACTATTGGGATTATTACCAATGTTCATTTTTCTGTTATTTTTCTGAAAAACTGTTAAGGACGAACGAAAATTCCATCAAGGCAATTTCAAGAAAATACTTGTCCTGTCTTGACTAGAACTAAATTTTACTAACAGATTAGGGAAACAGAAATTTTTGAAAATGAGGGTTTTCCCCATTGACAATGAAGTATTCTAAAGAAAAAAAGCAAAAAAGTCAATGACCGAAAAAAAAAGGGGTTCAAACCTCCCCTTTGAATGTTCTCATTATAATGCCGCTATGCAAAAGGCACTCATGCAAAAGTCATCCCAAATCCGGTGTAGATAAGTAGTCGGACATAAATAAAGCAAACTGTCTTAAGAAATGTCAATGACTGGATAACCCCTCCTCCTCTGCTTCCTCTGCTCCCCCTGCTTAACCAACACAAGTAATACCAATTTCTCTTAGTCTGACTACACATTCTCGTAGGGGTCAACGGCCGTTGACCCCTACAACATTTATATCTGTAGTCTAAGTTTTTGAAATTCGTATAACGTTTATTTTTGTCCAGGTACTTACCCCTCTTATCTTGCTAGTTGAGGAGGTTGGGGAGTGTGGGAGAATTTTTATGTGATAATATTCCAATGGTTGGGATAAGTCTTTTCAATAATCCAGCAACAGTTTCAAAGCTCACAAATTGGGTAGAATAGATGAATCCAAGATCATCAACAATAAAGATGAAAGAAGTAAAAAGCAAAACCAAGCGAACTGTTCTTTTATATCCTGGAGAAGATGGTTACTGGGTAACGGAAGTTCCCAGTTTACCGGGTTGTATTAGTCAAGGAAAAACTCGCTCAGAAGCATTAGACAATATTCAAGAAGCTATGGAACTTTATATTGAGTCATTAATTGAAGATGGAGAGCCTATTCCTCAAGATTATTATGAAACTGTGCAGGTTTAGATATGGGAAAATTACCAGTTGTTTCAGGGAGAAAATGTGTTCAAGCACTCCTTAAAATTGGTTTTGTTGTTAATTCCCAAAAAGGAAGTCATATTATTATAGTCAGACAAGTTCCTAAAACTCGGTTATCTGTTCCTAATCATCGAAAATTTTGGGTCTGAAACCCCGTCCTCTCTTGGTCGGTCTGAGATGCGGAAATAAATTCCGCCTCATCCGACCGCCTTCAGGATGGCCTTACAATTACAGTATTTCGCTATATACTAAATATGCAGTGAATATCTTCAATATGTACGCCACTCAAAAGAATCAACTTAGACGACTTAGCCAGCAGGAATTTTTAGCCCTGACTGCGTTGTGTCGTTTGAGTAAAAATCTTTTTAATGTGGCATTGTACGAATCTAGGCAGTATTTCTTTAGAGAAAGAGAGCGGCTGACCTACGAATCTAACTACCATATCTGTAAGTCTAACGAGAACTATCAACTTCTGAACACCGATATCGCTCAACAGACTATGAAGGTGGTGGATAGAAGTATGAGGTCTTTCTTGGGTTTGCTTAAGGCTATTAGCATAGGAAGATGTGATCAACAACCACAACTTCCTAAATACTTGCCAAAAGACGGATATTTTCCTTTGATTATTCCGAGAATTAAAGTCAAACATGGGGTCTTTAGAATTCCCATGTCTCGACAATTTAATAAGGAGTACGGTGAGGTTAAGATCAAACTCCCTGAAAGACTTAATGATAAGAATATTAAGGAGGTACGAATACATCCAAAATACTCGGCTCGATGGTTTGAAATCGAGTACATTTATGAGGATGAAAAAATAGAGACATCTGTTACTCCTGATAAAGCTATTGCTATTGATTTGGGGGTTGATAACTTGGCTGCTTGTTTTGACACTGAAGGGCATCAATTTTTGATTGATGGTAAAAGACTTAAAAGCATTAATCAGTGGTACAATAAGCGCAATGCTGAACTTCAATCTGCCAAGAATAAAGAAGGTATTAAAAGCTTTACTAACCAACAGGCTAGACTTTATCAATGGCGTAATAACCGTGTGAGAGATTATTTGAACAAAACGGCTCGAATAATAATTAACCATTGTTTGAAATATCAAATTGGCAAGCTTGTAGTTGGGTATAACCCTGGTATCAAACAAGAGATTAATATCGGACGTTCCAATAATCAGACGGCAGTTGCTCCACTTGGGGAGACCCCAAGACCGCACTGCCTCAACTTTGTTCAAATTCCTTTCTGGCAACTGAGACATAAGCTTAAAGCTTTGTGTTCTCGCTATGGGATCGAATACTTGGAGCAAGAAGAGTCTTACTCGTCTAAAGCTAGTTTTTACGACCAAGATGAAATCCCTGTTTACAATGCCGATAACCCAGGTAAACATAAGTTTTCTGGTAAAAGAATTAAACGGGGTTTGTATCGGACAAATGATAAGCATTATTGTTCTAGCGATATTAATGGAAGTGCCAATATTTTAGTTAAAAGTAAGCACAGACTCAATTTTGAGCGAGTGTCTAGGGGGTTTTTGGCTAACCCTTTAAGGATTTTTATCTCTTAAGAATCCACGCACTTTTAGAGCGTGGAGTGTCAATGCTTAATTTGATTTCAATTGCGCTCCTGCTGCCTC
>JBFRWG010000214.1:0-36505 GCA_051439445.1 Crocosphaera sp. | reverse complement strand
CAACTATTCAACTAAGTTAAAACAGATATTTTCTCAATCAAAGAATCATCGGCTGTTTCCCTTTCAAAAAGTTCCTTTAATACTTGTTCTCCTTTAATTTCCCCATTACTAATAAATTTTTCAACTTCAATATCCCCATTGTCTAAAAATTCAATTTCCCAACGTTCCCCCACAAGAGAAACTGTTATCATAACAGCTTCATCTCGATGATGATCAATTTTATAATCAATTTTCTGTTGCTGCAATTGATTTAAAAAAGCAAGAAATTTATTAAATAAATCTGTTTTCATTTATAAAATCTCCCATCACTTTAAGGTAACATAAGTCCTGCTTTTTGCGCAGTCCTCATCTATAATCTGTAATTTAGATGAGAACTGCACAAAAAATTCTGTTCAAATATCAACTACACTTGAAACTGTTCGGTAATGCGTTTCATCGCTTCTTCCACATTGGCTCGACTATTAAAAGCAGAGATGCGAAAATATCCTTCTCCTGCTGCCCCAAAACCCGATCCTGGGGTTCCTACTACATTCGTCGTCTGTAATAGTTTATCGAAGAAGTCCCAACTCGAAAGGTTATGAGGGGTTTTTAACCAGATATAGGGGGCATTTACGCCACCATACACCTCAAAACCGGCTCCTGTCAGCTTGTCACAGATAATTTTTGCATTTTCGAGGTAAAAGCTAACTAACCCCTTAATTTGCGCTTTTCCTGCCTCAGAATAAACGGCTTCTGCCCCTCGTTGCACAATATAAGAAACCCCGTTAAATTTAGTGGACTGACGACGGTTCCATAGTTTCCATAATTCTACATCAGATCCATCAGCTCCCTTAGCGGTTAAGGTTTTGGGAACCACTGTAAACGCGCAACGAGTCCCTGTAAACCCTGCATTTTTAGAGAAGGAACGAAACTCGATGGCACAGTCTTTGGCCCCTTCAATTTCATAGATGGAATGGGGTAAACTATCATCAGTGATAAAGGCTTCATAAGCTGCATCAAAGAAGATAATGGAGTCATTAGCTTTAGCATAGTCTACCCACGCTTTGAGATACTCTTTAGTCGCAGTTGCACCGGTGGGGTTGTTGGGGAAACAGAGATAGATCAGATCAACTTTTTGGGTGGGAATGTCTGCAATAAAGTTATTTTCTGCACTAATAGGAAGATAGACTAACCCGTCATATTCTCCTTTGTTATTATTTTCTCCTGTATGACC
Organism: Crocosphaera sp.; assembly: GCA_051439445.1. Taxonomy (GTDB): domain Bacteria; phylum Cyanobacteriota; class Cyanobacteriia; order Cyanobacteriales; family Microcystaceae; genus Crocosphaera. Next base: position 35,292 of record JBFRWG010000214.1, on the reverse strand, counting down.
AGCCATGACGTTTGTATCCACATAAACGGGATATACGGGGTCAGTTACCGCAATTGTATTATTTTTGCCAAAAATGTCGAGAATGTTACCTGTATCGCATTTTGCACCGTCTGATACGAATATTTCCGAGGCATCTATATCACATCCTCTGGCTTGAAAGTCTTGTGCCGCAATTTTTTCCCGTAACCATCCGTAACCTTGTTCGGGACCGTACCCTTTAAAGGTACTGCGATCGCCCATATCTTCTACCGCTTTAATCATAGCAGTGCGACAGGCTTCGGGTAAGGGTTCGGTAACATCACCGATCCCAAGTTTGATAATGTTTGCGTCGGGGTTAGCTTCAACAAAAGTGTTAACTCGTCTTGCTATTTCGGGGAAGAGGTATCCTGCTTTAAGTTTGAGATAGTTATCGTTAATGGTTGCCATCTGTTACACTTCTACAACTGTCTTTCTTTAGCTTACTCTGGTTTGTGACCCTATTAATCAGATAATATTTTTTTAATAATATAGTTTTCTTCTACTTCTAAAATAATGTTACCAGGGAAGGAAGATGTACGCGATCGCCTGGGAGCATTAATTAAATTAACGGCTGCTTCTATTTGTTCAAAGTTTGGTTTTTTAATCATTATTGTTTGTAAAAATTGATTCATCACTCGTCTTTGTAAGGCTAAAGGTATAGATTTTAAATGTTCTCGATGCAATTTACTTTTCTTTTCATCCATAGCTATGTCTAAAATTTTCTTTGCTTCTTGTTCTAAATAGTCAGCTTCTAATTTTAATACTTCAGACGTTTGAGCTAATGTTGTTTCTACTTGTGGGTTAAAATTCTCTTGTAAATAAGGAATAAGTTGCTGACGAATACGGTTACGAGCATAATCTAAGTTAGCATTAACTGCATCTTCCCAAATAGGAAGCTTAAACTGTTCACAAAATGCTAAAGTTTCATGGCGAGAAATGTTTAATAAAGGACGGACTAAATTAATCGTATTGGTTAAGGGACGTTTCCAAGTTAAAGCACTTAGTCCATCACTTCCTGCTCCTCTAATTAAATTATATAATAAGGTTTCGGCACGATCGCTTAGGGTGTGACCGGTTACCACTTCTGTAAAGTCATATTCTTCAGCTATGTCTCTTAATACTTGATATCTCCATTCTCTTGCTGCTGCTTCTGTTTCTTTCATCGTTGACGCTACTTTTAAATAAAAAGGAATGTTGTAATCACTTGCTAGTTTTTGAACATGATCAGCAATACCTATATCAGAGGCCCAACCGTGATCACAATGAGCGATCGCTATATTCCATTCCCATTTTGTTTGTAAGTCTCTCATCAGTTTCAGTAAACAAACAGAATCTTGTCCCCCTGAAACAGCAATTAAGACATTGTTTTTGGCAGGGAGAATCAATCTATCTTTTAATGTTTGATGTACCCTAGCATGAAAGGAAGTCCACATTTTTCAAGGGATAAGATAATCAATAATTATTAAATAATCAAAGGATAAAGCACTTTTCGGTCTCTCCTTGTTTCGACTTCAAGTGCTTTTACCTTTTCCTCACACACACTAATGTTTGATTACATTCAGAGTATAACAAAAATATCGCTATCAAATCATCAATGGACAGTTTTTAAACTGTCACTATTACTTTAAAAATTAAGTAATAATAAAACAGTTACTAATGTAACATTTTAAGATTATTTTTAGATTAAATGCAAGGTGACTTTTGTAATCATTTGATGTAAGCTAAAACAATTAACAGAATGACTAGGACTAACCTGAATATTAAAGGATGAAAAACGTGTTATTTTTTGAACTGAATAGTCAAGAAATCAACAATTTTTAAGGCTTTATTTTTTAACTTAACTTTGATTGCAGTGGATACTGACGAGATAATTAAGCTAGTCAAAGAAATTATAAAAAAAGTAAAATAAAGTTGATATTTGTCAAGATTAGTCGTCAATTGAAAAAAGCAGATGTAGGATGAAGGTATATAAAAGATTATTATATAAGGCAGGTGTATGATGAATGCAAAGACTTCTGCTGTTGCTGATGGTTATACGAAAAAAGTTACTGGTGAAAAGACAACTATGGAAACATCTAATATTAAAGGATATTTAGCAATTAGTAATTCTCCTATCAATGTGGATGATCCATCTAATAATTTAGAGAAACCAAGATTAATTTTGAGAGATATAGAATCTGATAATAATGTAGAATATCAATCTGATAATAATAAAATTATTGGTGATATTGCTTCATTTTTATCTACTCCAAAGTCAGAAAATAACAAAGAGGAAAAAAATAATGAATTAATCATTATGATTCATGGTTATAAGACTGATCAAGATGCAGCAATAAAAGCGTACAAAAAAAGATTTAACTTTATACAAAATATGTTAAAAAATTATTTTGAACATAATGAAAGTGAGGTAAAAAACAATAGAAAATTAGTAGTTATTGGATATACTTGGCCTTCGGAGGATTTTCTTGAAAAGTTTGTACCTTATGTTGGTGCTGCATTCAAGACATTACCAATTCCTTTTGAAATTATCAACAATTTACTCTTTTTAATTGTATTTTTAATGCTTGCGTTGATCTCTTTTACTAACTCTATTTCAGTCGTGATACTAATAATATTTGTATTATTCGCAATAGGTAACATTATTTTGTTGTTAAGTTTTATTTTTGGATGGTGGATAGATGAGAAATCAAAGTTTATACTTGATATTATATCTATGAGTTTTTGTATTTTTAGCTTATTGTCCTGGTTCTTCTTAGACTTTATTGTTGATGCTTTTGATATTAACCAAGTATTTTATAGAGTCATGATTGTTTTGTTAGTAATTGGGTCAACTTATTTAGGAATTGTCCTGACATTTATAACTTTAAGAATAACTGCTTATTTTCGTGATAAATATAGAGCGATGTTTTTTGCTGTTGCTGATTTAGTTAATTTAATTACAACATTAAATAATAACGAGGAATTAAAGAGAAATGATAAACCGATAAAATTATCTTTCATTGCTCACAGTATGGGTGCATTTGTAGCAACTCATACCATTAGAACACTTTGTAATGCTTTTGACAATGATCACAATAACAATAAAGATAAAAATACTCAAATTGGAACAGAATTATCATTAGGACGTTTAATTTTAGCATCTCCTGATATTTCTATACAGGCTATTTTTCCAGGTAAATCAAATGTCTTAGAAACTGCAATAGATAAATGTGAAGAAGCTTATCTATTTAGTAATCAAGGTGATATGATTCTAAGAGTTTTCTCAATGATCAGTAACTATTTTAGATTTCCTGCTGAATCTGCTGAAAGAGGATTTAGATTGGGAAATATTATTGTTTACCATAATCCACAAAGTCAGGAATCTTATGAAATTCTTAACCGAAAATATGATATGAGTAAAGAAGACTTTTTAAAAAATTTGTGCATTGTTTATAGAGATAAACGGAGGTCTTTATATGAGCTATTAGGCAGTTACAAAAAACTTCCTAACAATATGGTGACAACACAAGTTACCTACTTTGATTGTACAGACTGTAGAGATCATATCAGAGATAAAAATGATCAATGGAGTAAAGAGCTTAAACCAATCCTGAGTCGAGCTACAAATCATCAAATAATATGTGTCTTGCAATGTTTAGAACTATTAATACAGTGGACTTTAGGAAAAATCGACATTCATGGTGGGTATTTTGATGGCAAATTTTGTCAAACAATGATTTATGGTTTAGCTTGTTTAGGATGGGAAGAGTTTAATGATTTTTGGGTTCAATGTCAACAAAATACTGAAGGTAGAACTTTGTCAGCAGAATGTAAAGATAAAGGAATCCAAGGTCTTTTATCTCCAGAGTTAGAAAAAAAACTCAAAACTCAAACTTAAAAATTTAAACAATAAAAAGGTATTAAGTTGATTAGTTTTAATCCTCTTTTATCATATAGATAATGGTATGGATTACAATAGTTTTAGTTAAACGCAAAAATCACCAGCTAATTTATTATGAGTACATCAACTATCCATAATCTCAAAGAATTATATGAAATTGATGATTATTTATGGATAATAGAAACAGTCAAACTATTAAAAGAAAGACGACTCAATGAATTAGATTGAGAAAATTTAATTGAGGAATTAGATGATTTAGTTAAGGAAAAAAGACATAAAGTAGAAAGTTTATTGCAACAGATTATCCGTTATCTACTTTTGTTATAATATTGGAGTGATGAACAGGAAAGAAATTATCGACATTGGTGTGCGGAAGTGATCAGTTTTCGTACTCAACTTAATGATCGGATGACCACAAATTTTTATAATGATCTCAATGAAAATCTTTCCATTATTTATAAAAAATCTCGTAAATATGTTGCTGTTAAATCAGGTTTAGAAATCTTCCCAAAAGAATGTCCTTATACCTTAGAACAATTGCAAAAAAGTAAATGAAACTTAAGGAAACTTGCTGGTCACTTTGCCGATAATTTGCTGCAAACTGACACAACCAAAAGAACGACTATCACTACTTTCTAAACTGTTTTCTCCTATTAAAAAACACTCACCATTCTCATCAACTTGAACTACTCGTTTTATAATTCTTAAATTGGGCTGATAAGGATGCCAAGCAATGACTAAATCTCCAATTTCAGGTAAACAATGGTGGTAGGCTTTTGTGTTGACAAGAACTTCTTCTCCTGCTTTAAGTATAGGAAACATAGAATTCCCTGTAACACAAAATCGTTGACGCAACCTCAATAACCAAAGCAGTAATTCTTGATAATTGCTCGTTGGGATCAACGTTTTTCCTACCACCTTCAACTAAACAATTTAACTAGCTTTAACCCAAGCTACATCCCGTCCTTTAGTTTTCCAGAATATTTCGTGAATTTTCTCAACTTCCATCATTAATTGGTTAGCATGAGGGAGGTTAACTTCTACTTTACAAGAAGAGCAAAGTTTAGCCGCTTTCCAGAACATATCATGGAGGTCAGGGTAGTCAGCTAAATGTACAGGTTTAAAGTAGTCAGTCCAGAGAATGAGTAACTCTTCTTTGGTTTTCTGCGCTTGCTCTTCCTTAATAGCAATATAGCGGGATAAAGTATTGTGATAAGCAACCGTAGCAGCTTTGTCAGTAGGAGAAGGGACGTGAGCTTCTAAGTCACCAATTTTTTTAGTCATAGATAAGACTGCTTCTGCATAAACACGAGCAGACGCAGGATCGTAAACACCACAAGGACCATCACAATGCGCACTCACTTCTGGTGCAGGGAAGAAGTTTTTGATTTGATTAGCGATTCTGTTGAGCATAATTTTTTAAGATAAACCATTACTTCGACAAAGAGTTTGGAAACGTTACTATTCATAGATAGGTTTCCAGGGGAACACTTTTCCAATAATGCCCTTATTTTTAATCCTAACTTGAAAGTGTCTCTATTTTATCCTTTGAAAATCTTAAATTTTTTGATCTATTTTTAGTGTTCCAATGCCTACCATTCTTGGGTTATTTAGTCAATCCCCCTTTGTCAAAATGCTCTAGTTTCCAGTGCCGAGAAGGAATCAACAACTAAGGAAAATAGAAAATGTAAATCATTCTTTCTATTTTTTATAATGATTTACATTATCAGTTTATAAAGGCCAAAACTAACCTAAAATTAATAACAGTGGAATCATCCAGGGATTAATTAAACTATGACACAAACCCAAAAATTAGAAGAAATCGAAGCCATTACCCGTTCTGTGGGATGGGGGGCTGCTGAAATTCTCAGTGCTTATTATCGCGGAGAAGGGGATTTAAAGGTTAATGAAGATAAAAAAGATGGGCCAGTCACCGCTGCTGATCTGGCGGCGAATCATTACATTTTAGAAAAATTACAGGCTGTTTTTCCTGAGGATACTTTTGGTTATCTCAGCGAAGAAACCCATCAAGGTAGCGAACCCATTGCTAAAGATTGGGTTTGGATTATTGATCCTCTTGATGGTACGAGAGATTTTATTGATAAAACTGGAGAATACGCTTTACATATTGCTTTAGCTTATCAAGGCCGTCCTATGGTGGCTGTGGTTGCTATTCCTGAAGCAAAAAAAATCTATTATGCCACTAAAGGACATGGAACATTTGTTGAAACCAGTGAAGGGAAAATTACCCCGATTAAAGTCTCAGAACGCAATCAACTGCAAGACTTGTACTTAGTTGTCAGTCGTACCCATAGAGACGATCGCTTTCAGGCTCTAATTGATGCGTTACCCTTAAAAGATCGCATTTATATGGGCAGTGTTGGGGGTAAAATCTCTACCTTGCTAGAAAAAACATCTGATATTTATATTTCCTTATCAGGCAAATCTGCGGCTAAAGATTGGGACTTTGCTGCACCGGAATTAATCTTAACCGAAGCGGGGGGAAAATTTACTCATGAGAACGGCGATCCCTTAATTTATAATCGGGGTGATGTCCGTCAATGGGGGTGTTTAATTGCTAGTAATGGTCATTGTCATGAGGCTTTATGCCAAAAAGCAACAGAACTTTTAGCTAAAATTGATCAACAGTAACATAGTTTTCTAGACTTTAAAACCTCCCCATCACAAGTGATCTTCTAGCCAACTCAGATGGGAGATAACAGGGGACACTTAAGCATTAATGTCAGGTGGGCATTGCCCACCCTACAAATTTTGATAGTTCTATAAATGGAAGAAATATTAATTCTACATTTAAAATCTTTGTGTCCCTGACTATATTGCCAGATTAACTCCTCAACATTCATACAGTCTGTGGAAATCAAAACTTAGTTTGACCTGGAGTGATCTCAGTTGTTTAATCATTGTTTGGATAACAACTCTAATTCACTCATTCCCCATTGTTAGGGTTTTTCGCTCAAATTGAACAGTATGTGAAGAGGGGGTAGATAGGGCAGGGGAATTAAAAATGAAGAAACTATTAAATTCTTAATTCTACATTTGTCCCCTCCATCACCTTATTTGTTGTTCTTTAACTTCCCTTTAACCCCAGGCGAGATAAGGTAATTTCTGCCCTGTTTCTTTAATTTGCTCAGGGTTTTGAATTAACTGGCCACAACTATCCCATGTTCCTTCTAGTAGCATTTGACGAGATCCTTCTCCCATAGAAATGGAAACCACCCAATCATCACAGTTGACTTGTTGAGAAGCGAGATCAAGACTTATTTGGGCTTGAGGGTTATTTTGTAGTTTGGTTTGTAAGGTTTTTACCGCATCCGATGAGACTGTTACACAGGGAACCCCATTGGCGATACAGTTACCAAAAAATATCTCTGCAAAACTTTCCCCAATAATCCCTTGTATTCCCCATCTTATTATAGCTTGGGGTGCGTGTTCCCGTGACGAGCCACAACCAAAGTTGGCATTGACTACTAAAATATTCGCCCCTTGATATTGGGGTTGATCAAAGGGATGTTCTCCCTTGAGTTGCGTGCGATCGTCAGCAAAGACTTGTTCTCCTAATCCGTCAAAGGTAACGCAGCGTAAAAACCGTGCAGGAATAATGCGATCAGTATCAATATCATCCCCTACTAAGGGAATACCTCGGCCAGAAATTAGTTTAACTTGGTTCATTACAGGTGATGGTGTCCGTTGTTGTACTAATTGTTTACACTCTCCCGTTACAATCTTTGATTTAACGGGAGATTCTTGCTTCTTTGAGATTGCCTCGTAACTAGATGATCCCCCCTAACTAAGGAGGGAATGTATGGGGGATCACCCCCGTCCGACCGACTCCACAAGCTTCTTGATGCAGACAGCGAGTGGGGGGAACCACCAAAACCGCGCTGCATCGCTTTTTATGTTTTCTGGTTTCTATCGGTGAAAACGGGCGGCCCCACCGCACAAAGTATCAGTTTTTCTAGTCCCTCAAAGTTTTACATTACCAGGAATTAGTGGTAAAAATCCTATACTTTGACTCTTCAGTTTTCATAGTACTTTTTTGTTTTTATTTATCTGCTGGGCCATATTACTGGTCACTCAGCTATACTTGTTATTGTACTCCAATCAAGGGAACATGGCAAGGGATAAAAGCATCAAAGTTAGGTTAACTGACGATGAATTTGAACGTATCACACTTTACGCTAAATCTAAAGGGTTTTCTGTCTCTGAGGTTATTCGTGATTATATTAAACGTTTACCAAAAGTGGACTCCCTTCGGTCTATTTTTTTACTGGTTGTCATTCATCTCACCGTTAACCTGTCGGTGTAACGGGAGTCTTAGACGCAACATTTAAGATAAACTTCCTTTTCTTATCGTAATCGTTGTAGTCGCTTTTCTTCTTTCCTGAAAAATCTCGGATTGTCGACTTTATTGCCATTTGGCTAAAGCTGTCCTACAAGGACGAGGTTTTATTATTGCTTTTTTTCGGGATAAACACCATTTAATTGCATGACATCTTCAATGGTTGTACAATAATTTTCTATGCCAAATGTTCTAGGAGTGACTGTATCTTTGTAAGTAAAATGTCGATAATTAATGGAAAAATAATCCCAGTCTTCCATACGTAAGCGAAAAACTTTGATAAAAAAGTTTGCTAACGTGATTGATAAATAAATCTGAAAATAAATTCTTTTATTGAGATAATTACAGATTTTTTCGATCGCTTCATTAACGGTTGTTCTCTTATTACCTAATACTAAATTTCTCTGATCAGATTGACTCGGATTGTTTTCTACTAAATATTTGATCACTTGAGCGATATCTCTAGCATGAATATAATGGAAACTGCCATCGGCTTTAAACCAACGGATTAAATTGATCCATTTAATTACATCTTTTATTCCTCCTGAGAGATGGGAATAGGGTTTATTGGGTTCACCCCCAAAGACTAAAGTAGGAAAAACTGTCGTAATTTTATTATAATTTTCGAGATTTTGTAACTGAGCATAACATTGATATTTTGTTCTGATATAATTCGTTCCTAATTTTCCTGCTTCCGGTAAGGGTTGATTATTTTTATCTAAAATACTAGCAGTGGAAAAGTAAATAATCTGTTCACAATTTTGGGTATCTAATAAGTTCATTAACCCAAGAGTTTTAGTAACATTAATTTCAAAAGATTCTGTAATTCCCCCCCAACTGGTAGCGGCTAAAATAGCAATATTAACGGTCTTTAAAAAATCAGTAAATTTATCAATATTCTGCAAGTCACCGATCATCAGATGAACATTGGGACGACTTTGATAACGGAATTGTAATTTTTCAGGGTTTCTCACCAAAAAATAAAGTTCATGATCTGTTTCCCTGATTAAAGCTTCTGCCATATAATGACCAATACAACCACTCGCTCCTGTAATAAAAATACGCTTCATTAATACTTTAGTTGTTAAATCCCGTCATCAATGACGGCTTGACCATACTAATGTAACATAAGCTCTTAAGCATCTAAATTACGAATTAGACTGACGGGGACACAGGGAGAAAGGGACATAGGGAGAGAGTTAACGTGGACTTGATGAACCAAGAATCCCACCCACTTGCTAGTCGTGGGAGCGTGAATAATTGGCTCCTTAGCTTAATAATCTACTGTTTAACTATCGCTTTGTAGTATGGTTTTAGACACAATGCGAGTTTTCTTGCGTTGTGCTTCAGAAAGTTCTTCCCCTGCTTGTAACTGGGTTGCATTGGTTTGTAGAACTGTAGCTGCGCTCTTATCTCCTAACTGTAAAGCAGTTTTGGCTGCAGTTTGCAGTAACGTCGCAGCCCCCTGGCGATCGCCTTGGTTTAATTTGCTTTCTGCGAGTTGGGTTTGACGATATTTGGCTAGGGTTAAAATCGATTTCTGTACATTACTATCAACTTTGGCTTCATACACCTGCTGAACTTCCACCATTAAGGGAATTTTTTCAGACAATAAAGCAGTTTTCGACAAGGAGGGATCATCATAACGCACTTGAACTGTGCCAATAGTATGATTTCCTGGGGATAACTGACCTAAATATAAGTTAACTAAAATCACCCGCGCCTTATCCGTCATTAAGTCCCCTAGTCTAACAATATAGGTATTTCCTTCTGCTTGGGCGTTTAGTTCTACCGTTTCAGGTTCTACCTGGGCCACCGGTTTAACCTCAGCTAAACGCACCTCTGGGATGAATTCTAAACAGAGATAGGTATTGGTTAACCCCACTGACTGAATACGGGTAAATAAACGACTAAACTCTGTTAAAGCTTGTTCTGGTTCTTCGATATAACAGAGGGTTCCCCCTACTGCGTCTGCAATGCTTTCTAAGACATCTTGGTTCCAATGGTTACCAAACCCCAAGGTATTGACAGTAATATTGTACTCTGCGGCTACTTCTGCTAACTTTAAACAGCGTTGGTTGTCTCCATGTTCATTTTCTCCGTCGGTGAGTAAAAAGATTTGGGAGATCCTGTCTTCTTTTGCTAGGGCAACTTCTTTGATCCCTAGTTTCATTCCTTCATCAATGGAGGTTCCTCCTTCTGCTTTGAGTTGATGGATTAACGTTTTGACTTGTTCAATATCATCTACTTCCTGATTAGGAACAATCACTTTAGCCCGATGATCAAAGGCAATCACCGAAAGGCAATCCTTCGGACCTAACCCTTCTACTAGTCTCATAGCTGCTTCTTTGACAGTGTTGATGGGTTTTCCTGTCATTGATCCACTATGATCTAAGATTAACCCTAAATTTAAGGGAATTGTGCGATCGCTACTCTCGGTTACTGCGGAGAGAGAAATGGCAATTTGTCGTTGAGTATTGCTTTTATTAGCATCAATATGACTATCGTTTAATGCGCTGGTTAAGTTAACTTTCATCATATTTATAATAGCAACTGTCTAATATGCTAACATAAAGCCGTCTTAGAAAGCTTACCCCAAGCTCACGCAAGACACAGGGTTTTTAGCCAATTTCTTGAAAAAAATTCTTATCTTGAAAGAATCATGTTGAAGACAGTGAGCATAATGATTTTACTTGGCCTTTTTTTAATGGGATGTTCTCCTTCCACACAAGCCAAATATAAGGAAGAGATATCCCAAGACCATCATCATCAAGAAAATGGGCAGAAACTGCCTATTGAAGCGCAAATTCATTTAGGAGAAGAAACCATAGAACTAGAAGTTGCTAAAACCCCTGAACAACAACAAATTGGTTTAATGTATCGCCAATCTCTAGACAAAAATCGTGGCATGATTTTCTTGTTTGACCAATTACGACCGGTCAAATTTTGGATGAAAAATGTCAAGATTTCTTTGGATATGATTTTCTTGGCTAATGGCACAGTTAAAGAGGTTCTTATCAATGTTCCCCCTTGTAGCGTTGATCCCTGCCCCACTTACGGACCTGAAAATTTAGTTAACCAAGTGATTGAACTACGGGGAGGAAGAGCAGAAGAATTAGGCATTAAACCAGGGGATAAGCTAAAAATTGAATTTCAAGAACATTGAACCTTTAACCCTGAAACAAAATGATAAGTTTTATCAAGTTAAGGTTTGACAAATTTCTATAGATTTTCTAAATTATTTATAATACCATCTCCACATAATATGGAACAAAGGGATGTGTTTCTTAACGAAGTGGTCAGAGAAACTTCATCCCTAGTTCGGTGACCTAAATAGACTAACTCATGGTGTGAAGAGAACAGAAAACAATTTAATTCTTTGGTAATGAGATTGTTATTCTGACGACATTAAAGTTTTCCCTGAACTTCTTGGGAAAACTAGCACAAAATCTCCAATCAAGCTTCCTATTCTTAGGATTAAAGTGTTATCCTTCTATACGGCAATTTCGTCGGTAGCGACTAACTCCAATGATCAACAGAGTCTGACCCACCAAGATCCTGATTAGTTGTTCAGACGAGAAGCAGTGTTTATCGTCGCATCTCAAGGTCAATCAACTATGTCACACACCACCTATAAGCAATTTTTACGTTTTCTCCATGAAGAACTGCGGTTATCCCCTGATTCCATTGCCATTGCCCAACGGTCTGTGGAAGAAACCCAGGGACCTTTACCCATGCTTTTATGGCAATATGGTCTCATTAATTTAAACGAGTTGGATAGAATTTATGATTGGTTAGAAAACTCATCGAATAATCCATTTCCCAATGTCTAAATTAGTTTTATTGGACCACGATGGGGCGATCGATGACATTTTGGCCACCCTGTTATTGATGACCATGCCTAATCTAGAGGTATTAGGGAGTGTGGTCACGCCGGCGGATTGTTACATTAAAGCGGCCCTCAATGTAACGAGAAAATTGCTGGATTTGATGGAATGTCATCATATCCCGGTTTCTGAAAGTACCGTTAGAGGAATTAATCCATTTCCTGCTTTATATCGTCGTGACTCTTTGATTATAGACAATTTTCCTCTTCTGAATCAAAGAGATACTATCCAAACCCCTTTAGTTCCCCAAACAGGACAAAGGTTTATGGTCCAAACCTTACAAGAAGCATCAGAACCGGTGACGTTAATGGTAACCGGTCCGTTAACCACAGTAGCGACAGCTTTAGACATTGATCCCACCATTGAAGGGAAAATTAAAGAGATTGTTTGGATGGGAGGGGCCTTAAACGTTCCCGGTAATGTGGAGAAAGAATTTGCCCCTGAACACGATGGTAGCGCAGAATGGAATGCTTATTGGGATGCCATCGCCGTTGAAAGAGTTTGGCAAACGAATATCCCTTTGATTGTTTGTTCTTTAGATATTACCAATAAAGTTCCTGTGACCTCTGAATTTATTCGTCAGTTAGCCCAACAAAGACATCATCAATTCTCCGACTTAGCAGGACTTTGTTACGCTTTAGCCATTCCTCAAGACTATTATTGTTGGGATGTTTTAGCCACGTCTTATTTACACCGTTCCGATTTATTTTCCCTTAAAGAATGGGAAACAGAAGTGATTACAACTGGACCTTCTCAAGGAAGAATTAAAGTAGTTGAAAAAGGACGAAAAATTGTAGCCATGGATGACGTTGATCAACAAAAATTTCATCAATATTTATTAAAACAATGGCGTTAAACAACAAAAGATAGTTATTGCTAACTATCTTGATCCCGTCTGTTGCTTCCCCAATGAAATTAACTTAAACTTTCAAAATAATCACGAATTTTATTGCGTCGCCGAGGTTGACGTAACTTTTGTAGGGCTTTCGCCTCAATTTGACGAACCCGTTCCCGTGATAAATCTAAAGCGCGGCCAATCTCAGCCAAAGAATAAGAATTACCATCTTCAAAACCATAGCGTAACTTAATCACTTGCTGTTCCCTTTCTGTCAAATCATCCAATAATAAACTTAAATCTCGACGCAATGATTCAGTGGCGACACTTTCCTCTGGAGAGATATCTTCTGACTCCAATAAATCAATTAATTCTGTGTCCTTTTCCTTTCCCACTTTCACTTCTAAAGAAACAGAACGAGGAATTTTCATCAAGATTTCTCGGACTTGTACAGAAGTCATATCTAGTTCCTGACCCACTTCTTCTAAAGTGGCATTACGGCCCTTCATTTGCGAAATTTTTCGTTGAACTTGTCGAATTTTATTCAGTTTTTCAGTCACATGAACAGGAAGACGAATAATACGACTTTGGGTGGCGATCGCCCGAGTAATCCCTTGACGAATCCACCAATAAGCATAGGTACTAAAACGATATCCTTTAACTGGATCAAACTTGTCAACCGCTTTTTCTAACCCTAATGTTCCCTCTTGAATCAAATCTAATAATTCTAACCCTCGATGTTGATATTTTTTGGCCACAGAAACCACCAGGCGTAAATTAGCCTTAATCATTTCATCTTTAGCTTGAAGGCCAACTTTTTGAATTTCCTCTAATTCAGGGACACTAACCTCAGCTAATCTTGCCCATTCTCGTTTGCCTTGAGTTAAAACATCCTTTAATTCAAACACTGACATTTTACTGGCTTGCGCCCATTTTTCCCAAGAAGGACGATGACCTAAATAAGCCATCAATTGATCATGAATTTGATACACATAAACAAAATTGCTCATGATAATATTCTCTGGTGTCCCTGCATGATCTCGTATTTCTAGTAACTCAACATAACGTTGAACTTGTCGAGATTTGGAAACCTCTTCTTCTTTTTTTAAGAGAGGGACGCGGCCAATATCTTGAAGATATAAGCGAACTAAATCCGTTGTCATTCGCTGAGAAGAAGGATGCTTTTCTGTGAAGTCAATGCTGGATAATTCTATTTCCAGTAGACCATCTCCTAATTCAGAAGCAATCTCGTCTTCTTGTTGTTGCGACTGTATCAGAGAGTTAACATCAGGAGAATCATGAGTATCAGTGTCGTGATAAGAAGATGTGGCTAACATAGGAATTTCTCAGTAGTGATGACGAGATCAAAGAGGACTTTCAGTTTCCTCTGGTTAAACTTAGAATTCCCCAAATCAATCAAAAAACCATAAGCTCTTAATATTTGTTTATGATTAATTCCTTAAAATCCCATAATTATACGGTTATCGGTATTTTTGTTGTTAACAATTAACTGTGATTATATGGTTGAAACAAATTGGATGATAATTGTAAGAGAAAAATGACGGAAATGCTTAAAAAAATTATAATCAAACTTTCAGGAAAACCGGAGCGGGTGAAAACTTTTGGTGCGAGGCATAAATCCTTGTTACAAAAACAACTTATGTGGGATAGCGCCAGAACGATGAAATCCTGTGGAATACCATACGTTAGGATGAGGTAAGCAGGGGGAGCAGAGGAGACAGGGGAAGATAGATTGACAATAGCAATTTTAACGTTTACTGATTAAGCGGATTTGATATAACTTCTGACTTCTGACTTCGTTAATCCTCCCCTGAAAAAGCAGTCGATTGGGTAGGAAACCAACGCCATAATCTTCGATTTGGCGTTGGTAGTTCACAATGAAGAATAAACAGAAAAAATTAATTCTTGCATTCAAAGCGTTTTGAGATACTCGACTAAAGCTTGTTTCTCCTCAGAAGATAACTCAGTTCCATAGAGATGTCCCTGGTTACTATTCCCATCGAGACTGGTATCGTATTTAAACCCTTCTGCTTCTGCTTCGGTTCCTTGAGAAATAAAACCAACTGTATCAGGATTATAAACATCATAGCCTCGATAAAAAATCTTGGTTCTGTTTTCTGGGACTTCTAAGAGATCAGTTAAATAAGGAACCGAACCATTATGAAGATAAGGGGCCCTTAACCAAATACCATCTAAAGCAACCGAGACATAACCATCTTTTTTCTGCACATGGGTGAGATCCCAAGGATAACCATCTCCCAATGCTTTGTACTTATCAACAGCGGCCTGGGTCCACATATCGATACGATGTCGGTCAGTTCCCACTTCTTCAACTGAAATCACTTTACCCGTGCGATCGCCGCCGAAAGCATGACAGGAAGCGCAGTTATTCTCAAAAATAGGCTTACCTTTGGCGACTAAACTGTAATCCATCTCAAACGGATAAGCAGGAGGAGAGACAGTGCGAATAAAGTCTTCTACCCGTTGTAAATCTTTTAAGGGAAGATTATCGGGTTCAGTTCCTGCGGCCAAGGCCCCCATAATAGCGGTTTCGGTCAGATCGGTTTCTAACCCATCCCAATGATAATCAAACCCATTATGTTGTTTCTCATTCCAGATGGGGGGATCATCCACATTATCGATGGTGTCATCAAGGGGTAGGCTAAAATTAATAAACTTGACCGGGTTAAAGGACGGAATACGGCCAGGACCGGGATTGGGACGAGAGTTGGTCCAAGCAAAACCCATTCCTAGTCTCATTAACGCTGTTTGGGTTTGGGGAATAATCAGATGACGATACAATAGTTTATCAGACCAAGAGAGGTCATGTTTAGCTTCTATCGCAGGTAAAAGATTGTCAGGGGTGAAACGAGGATCGTTCCCACAAGCGGCTAAAAAGCGAATATTGGCAATAGAATCAAATTTCTGAGTTGGGGCCCCTAAGACTAAGGTTGGGGTGTCATCAGCATTTTTACGATAGGTGGTACTATGACAGAGGGCGCAGGTTGAACCTTGACGGGGAAAGCCAACGATGGTTTTAGATACTCCAATCGGCATTTCTTTCCCCTCTTCCCAAATAAATCCCAGCGATCGATACCCTCCTGGACCGGGTAAATGTTCGCTAAAAAGTTCGGGTAAAACTTCCCAGATAAAATAGGGAACCCCACCAGAATTAATAGAACCATATTTGAAATGATCGTCTACATTTTTGTAGACGATGGGAACTTCTCGTTTAAAATTGTACCAAGCAAAATAACCAAGCCCTCCTGCGATTAATACGATAACAAGTAACAGGGTGGTGAGAATTTTTCCAACTTTACTCGCAAGTAGTGTCATAATAAATATCGAACAGTTTCATGGTTGATTCGCACTCGTCAACCAACAAACAAATCTGCTGCTACAAGAAAATAAAATAAGATTTGCGACTGTTGTGGATTTTAGGAATTATCTCAATTGTAGTTCTCAGAGTTGATGGATGAACGCTTTTATGTTGAAAGATTAGGGAACTTGATTACAGGGAATTAAAAATTAAATATGACTATAGTTATAAAGGATTAAGTACCCATGATTCAATCATTTTTTTCTAATTTGTTATATAAGTTAATATTTTGGCTACCATCATATTATCTGAAAAATGTCAATTATGATTGAGTAAAATATTTGTTAAAATTTGAAAGTAAAGGAAATAATCATAACAATAATGTTAAAGAGTTTGATTGTAATTTGTGGTGCAACAGCAACAGGTAAAACTGCTTTGTCCGTAAAGATTGCTGAAGTTTTCAATTCCATAATTATTAGTGCTGATTCTCGTCAAGTTTACCGAGAATTTAATATTGGAACAGCGAAACCAACTCAAAGAGAAATGGCTTTAATTCCTCATTATTTAATTGATATTTGTGAGCCAACAGAAACATTGACTTTAGCAGATTATCAAGAAAAAGTACAACAATTAATTGATTCTAATTTAACAGAATTTCCTCTGTTAGTGGGGGGAACCGGCTTATATATTAAATCCATTATTAGAGGTTTAAAAATACCTAGAGTTGCCCCACAACAATCATTAAGACTGCAATTACAAAGTTTAGGACAACAGCAATCTTATCAAATTCTTCAACAAGTTGATCCTTGGGCAACTCAAAAAATTCATCCCAATGATCAAGTAAGAACTTTGCGGGCCTTGGAAGTTTTTTATGTAACAGGAATTCCCATTTCTCAACAGCAAGGAGAACATCCTCCTTCCTATCCTATTATACAAATTGGTTTAGATTGTTCTTCTGAAGAATTGAATCGAAGAATTGAGAAAAGAACTAAAAGCATGTTGGAATTAGGGCTGGTTAAAGAAGTAGAAACTATCATTAACAAATACGGTTGGAATTTACCCCTCTTAAAAACATTAGGGTATGCAGAAATTGTTGACTATTTGCAAGGTAAACTTTCATTACCAGAAGCAGAAACAGCCATTATTTTACATACCCGTCAGTTTGCTAAACGTCAACGAACTTGGTTTCGGGCCTATGCTGAAATTGAGTGGTTTGATCCCACCTCTGATCATCTGATTGAGGAAGTGTTAGCCAAAGTCAAAAATCAGTAATCAGGGAAGTTCTTTTTCCACCATGAATACCATTCTAGCCAAGCTTGTTCAAGTTTCTTCTCAGTTTCATTTAACTCCCGATTATTGTCGTCTATATTAACCTTGAAGTCCAACTCTGCTACTTCTGGTATAGACATAATAGTCCATAGACAACGATACTCAACTAAATCTTTTTGTCCAATTAACCATAAAAAGGTTCTTGTGATTCCCCAACCATATCGATAGCGGTTTTTATTATACTGACTTAAGGTAACAGTCGCCTCACCCTTAGCATTAATACAAGATCCCAAATAGGTTGCATTATCATATTCAAAAAAAGCATAATGGCCGATCCCTTTTTGATAATGAATATCAGGGGAAATAGTAGCTGCTGGTAGCTTAAGATCAATGATAATAAGTTGATTAAAACTCCCCCGATACTTACTATAACGAATCTCTGCTTTTAATTGTTCTTGATCATTCGTATATTCATATTTTTGACCCAGAGGAATTTCTGTTTCTGATGATTCAGTTTTAATGGGATCTAGGGGTTGGGTTTCAACTAACTTCCATTGGGATAAAGGGACATTATCAGGAGTAATGACTTGTTGAGTATTACTAATTTTTTCTGTTTCTTCTGGAACGATAATTTTATAGATGAATAGTCCGAAAAGACTTAGGAATACAAGTCCTAAAAGACTTATTCTAGTTGGTTTCCACTGTATGGGTAAAGAATTCATATTTCTCAAAAAAATTTTAAAGACATTTTAGTTAACTTACTCTTGGTTTTCTAAAGTTAGAGGACGGATGTAGGAAACCCAACAAAATAAACCGAAGACAACTACGGATATCATAGCAAAGGCTAAACTTCCATCTTCTCCATGCCAATATTCAAAGGCTTCATCAGCCGACTGAGAAACGAAATAAGTTAACAAACCAATGCGGATACTATTAACAAAAAATCCAATAAGCGGGGCTATAAAAAGACACACAACTTTTTGAGTATTGTTCAAAGGAACAATAAAAAATAAGAGAATAGCACAGATCAACAGGAGGGTAACAATATCAATGCCAGCACAACTTTGTAACACTTCAACTCTTCCAGTTGGCAGGATAATAGATACCCCTTCTCGATAAGGTTGAAATCCCAGGATATATAAAATGAAAGTAGAAAAAATAGCCGTTAATTTTTCCATATTAATCATTCCCAGGAAGCGCATCACCATGGGATACAGCAAAAAAAGACTAAAAACAAACAGTTCTTTCCAATAGAAACGAAACCCTTTAAAACCAGCCGTTAGCAAGACTAAACCAACAGCAAATATAAGAGGACATAAAAAGAAATGATAACCCGCCGGAGAGATGCTTCTCAGTAAAGCAATCACTATCAAAAAGATTCCTAAGAGACTTGATGGTAAATCACTCTCTAACTCAATGGTGAGTTCTTGATATTTATCCCATAATAAAGAGGCAGCCGTTAACCAAATCAAAAGGCTGACACTCATGAGATTTTGATTACCATTTTGTTCTAAAACAGTAAAATGGACGGCAGTAATAGCTGCGACTATCCCTAAAAGCCAATAGCTAGGTGTTCCTAGTTTATTAAGAATGTTCATGGTGGGTGAGGAAGTTGTCAAAAATTATTTTAAGTATAGTGTCATCCAGTATAATTTATTGCTCAATTTCCGTCACCCGCCAACTCAATTTAGTATTTAACCAGAAATTCCAAAAGGTTACCATGATAATAGCGATTAATTTTGCTAATATATCGTCAGAGAGAATTATCCTTAAGAAACCATTAGCCGTGAGATCAGCAATGGTTTGATTTAACTGTAACCCTTGGAAAATATTAACGAAAACATTAACCAATAAGGTTTGTAAAATGACACCCGCTAGACAAACAAAATTAAATTTGATGAATCTCTTGAGTCGCTGACGTTTCCCTGGTTGTCGGCTAGAAATATCCCGAAATGTCCATAAATCATTCCAAAGAAAATTATTAATAATTGCCACTTCCGCAGAGAGCATGGTGCTGCGGGTTAAGCCCAATTCTAATCCTTTACGAAGTAGGGAAAAAACCATTAGATCAACAAACAGTCCGCTAAACCCCACTAAACAAAATTGAATAAATCTCGCTGATAAGGATAAACGCAGTCGTACAAGATGTTGTAGATACTCAATATATTGTTTCCAAGTAACCTTACTTTCCCCCGCTTGACGTTCCCGAAATACATAACCGGCTTCGGCTAACCAACGAATTTTTCCCCTTGCTGTCACCTCAATCAAAATTTTGTAGCCCACTGGACTTAAAGGTTTACCGACGATCGCAGTGCGACGGACCATAAAATAACCACTCATCGGATCAGAAAGACGACCAATCACTTCAGGAAGAATCATCAACCCTAACATTTGGGCCCCACGGGATAAAAAGCGACGAATGATACTCCATTCACTCACCCCTCCTCCTTCAACATGACGACTGGCCACTGCGAGATCGGCCCCCTTTTCCATTTCTCCTAGAAGTTGTTGAAGAACTTCTGGAGGGTGTTGTAAGTCGGCATCGATCACCCCTAAAATATCACCCCTGGCCACTTGCCATCCTCGGATTACGGCAGTGGAGAGTCCTTTTTCTTCTATTCGACGCATCACCCTGAGTTGGGGATAGTCTGAGGTTAATTCTAGGGCCAATTTCCAAGTATGATCGGGACTATTATCGTCCACTACAATCAGTTCATACTCTCCAGGGATGGATTGATCGAGTAACTGACTCAAAATTTTGACGATATCTTGAATATTATCGGCTTCGTTATAAGTAGGTAAGATCAGAGAAAATTTTAAACGACGATCGTCAGACGTTTCTTGGGAAAAGGGAAGATCGGTAATTTCTAAAACGCCCGAGGGAACAGTGACTAAAGATTGATTCATCGGTAATTAATAAAGCAATAAGATTATTTATGACAAACTATCTGCTTAAGTTTACCCTGAAACATTTCTTTGAGACGAGATTCTAGATCGTGGGTTAGGTTTTGGGACGTACTTTTAATTCTGGTGATGTCATAATTAGACACATCAATAGGATCACCAATATTCACCTGAACATCCGTTCCCCAACTGGGTAAGGGTTGACTGTATTCGATGGTGACTGGCAGGATTTTGATCCCACAGGTAGGTTGTTGGGATTGTACCTCTAAGGCAATACGGGCCACCCCCCGTTTAAGAGGGTGAACTTGGGTATCTCGAAAAATACCTCCTTCGGGAAAAATGACTAACATTTCTCCTTGTTTGAGAACTTCTACACTATGTTCTAAACTACTACTTCCTGGATGTTTGAGATCGATAGGAAATCCTCCTAAACGGCGGATAAACCAGCCTTGAACACCGGTTACTTCACTGGATGTCACCATAAACCGCAAATCTCGACCACTGACTATTCTGCCCACAGCATAGGGAATAATTAAGGCATCCCAACGGGAACGATGAGTCGGCGCAATAATCACTGGACCGGTTTTGGGAATGTGTTCTTGTCCAGTAATGGTCAGACGACCAAAATATAACGGTAAGACAATCCAATATCCTAGGGGATAAACAAGACGAATTAACCAAGGGGAAATTCTTGATTTAACTTGATCCTTAGCAGAGGTAGAAATATTCATCAATTAGGCAAAACTCAACAAAAAGTATCGTAAACATTCAACACAAATATAGTCAAAGATTGTTATCTATGGTAAGATGCAATCCAGGTAAACGCAGATCACATCAGATCGAGATCATCAAAAAGATAGGTTTTATAAGGTAAGGAGTCGCACTATACCAGTTACACTATAAAGGTTTTTTTAATAAATGTCTTGCCCTCAACAGACAGTTATCCAGGTGTCAAGGTAATCAGTTATTTGTCAGAAATGTTGGGGGAAGACTCTACCTAAAAATTCTGTCAAAACCCTCACATTTTAGGTAGGAATCAAACCCCACCAGGAAATAAACTCCGAAGCATCTTTTTTTTTAATATTAGCAAAATTTCCTAGATTCAAAAAGAGGTCTAAAAAGCAATCTTTTCGAGTTCCGCCTCCTTTTTCTATTACTAAGGAAGGTAAACTATACCGCTACGCAAAAGTCATAGGAGTTCGGAGTTCGCAGTTCGGAGTGAGATATTAGATGTACCTCACCTGCTCGCGAGAAATGCTATATAAAAACTTTTACTATGAGTAAAACTCTATCAGCAAAATACAAAAATCATCACATTTGACTGAAAAAAATTAATATTCAAACAATAAAATAATTGAAAAATTAATGGCTTTAGCTGTTTTTTGAAAATGTCAATTTTAACTAATAATTGGTTTATTTTCTTTCCATCGTTCAATTATCAAGCGCAATTTTTGGCCTTAACCTAAGTTAGATATACAACTCTAACATCTCCCAGTATTATCGTTTAATTGATAAACTAGGAGATATTAATAACTGATAGTTGTTAGAAATTTAAACTAGAAGATATGCTGGGGATTCGCTAAACTGAGAAATACGATGGAATCTGAATTTCTCATATGTCTTAGATATCGTTGAACTGGTAGTGTGACGAATGAACATCATGACACAAGCAAAACCAAAAAAACAAAGACGAAGAAGAGGGGTTATCTTAACAGAAAATGGATTAGAAAAACTCCAAAATGCCAAGAATGAGGCAGAATTCGCTGAAAATCATGGTAATCGCTATACATTAGAAGCTTTAAGCGAGAAAACAGGTTTAGGGGTTGATACTCTCATGAAAGTATTTGCTTGTGAGTCTGGAGTGGATAAGCAAACCCTCAAATGTTGTTTTAAAGCGTTTCATTTGACCTTATGTGGTCCGGATTTTTATCATCCTACCTTATCCCTGAACTTAAAAAATCCCTCTTCTTTGCCTGTAGAACCTAAGTTACCTGAAGGACAAGTCCCTCTAGACTCTCCCTTTTATATTGAGCGATCGCCGATTGAAGCAGACTGTTATAAAACTATTTTACAACCAGGATCGTTACTTCGTCTAAAAGCATCGAGACGTATGGGGAAAA
This sequence comes from Crocosphaera sp., assembly GCA_051439445.1. Lineage (GTDB taxonomy): Bacteria > Cyanobacteriota > Cyanobacteriia > Cyanobacteriales > Microcystaceae > Crocosphaera. The sequence continues at coordinate 12,679 of JBFRWG010000214.1, read as the reverse complement.
GTTCTCTCTTGGCTAGAATTATTAATTATGGAACAGACAATAATTGTGCGGCGGTTTCTTTAAGTTTTCAATTGGCAGATAAAGCTTTATTTCAAGACTTAAATAAGTTTCTCCAGTGGTTTTGTGCCAATATTAGTTTAAGTTTAAAATTACCCAATAAAGTAACTGACTATTGGGATGATTTATTTGGAAGTAAAATTAGCTGCAAAATTTACTTTGAACAATATATTTTATCCACGATTCAAACTCCTTTGGTATTAGGTTTAGATGATGTGGATCGTCTCTTTCAATATCCCGACTTGGCTGATGATTTTTTTGGATTATTAAGAGCTTGGCATGAGGAAGCAAAAAACCGAGAAATCTGGAAAAAATTACGTTTAATTGTAGTTCATTCTTCTGAGGTTTATATACCTCTCAATGTTAATCATTCTCCTTTTAACGTTGGAATTCCTATTGAATTACCTATGTTTACTACTCAGAAAGTTCAAGATTTAGCTAAGTTATACGGTTTAACTTGGTCATTAACAGAAGTAGAAAAATTGCTTAGTTTTATAGGAGGTAATCCTTATTTAATAAGGGTAGCATTCTATCATATTTGGCATCAACATATAACTTTGGATGAACTTTTAATCTCTAATCCTCACGCTTCTTCTCATGTTTATAACGATCATCTCCAACGGCAATTATGGAGTGTCAAAAATCAAAATTCTGGTTTAATAGATAGTTTGGAGAAGGTGATGTGTTCCCCTGAACCTATTGAGTTGGAACTGATTCAATCCATCAAATTAAAAAGTTTAGGATTGGTGCATTTTAAAGCTAATTGTGTTGTGCCGAGTTGTCGCTTATACCAACAATATTTCCAGCAGTATTTCAAGGGGGATCATATTATTAATACTTGATCAAGTATTATTATTGGATAGCTATTTTATGGCTTAATATTTCCCCCTCGAATGATCCAACCAATGGCGCTACTTCTTGTTGCTGTGATGGTGATAATTACAATTTATCTCCAATTTTTCAGTTCTCCCACTTTCTCAGATAAATCACTAATTTTATGGATAGATGGTTTCCATATCAATTCTAAGTTTGACTGCTGATCAAATTCCACGCTAATTTAGCTGCACCTACCATTCCTGCTTGATTCCCTAATTTTGCCCTTAATAATTGTAAATTTTCGCGGGAACTGGGGATAACTCGTCTTTCTATTTCTTCTAAGGTAGCAGGAAAGAAAAACTCTGTACTACCACTAATCCCTCCCCCAATGATGATCGCTTCCGGGGTCAAAACATAAATTAAACTAGCTAAACCGGCCCCTAATAAACAACCATAGCTTTCCCAAAATTCTAGTGCCTCCTTTTGGCCGTTTTCAGCTAATTTACCCAGTTCTGCTGGTTCTTTTCCTGTCATACGACGAATCGCTTGAATTGATCCATATTGCTCCAGGGAACCGTTATTACCACTATTACACACAGGTCCATCAAAATTGAGGGTAATGAGTCCTAATTCTCCGGCTGCCCCTAAATGTCCTGTAAATAGATGACCATTGAGAATAATCGCCCCTCCCACACCTGTTCCCAAGGTCAACATAATTAAGTTTTGATAGTCTTTTCCTGCCCCTAACCAAGCTTCTCCTAACCCTGCGCAGTTGGCATCATTAGCAATGGTAGTGGGGAGTGCTGTGGCTTTTTCCAACCAGTCTGCTAAGGGAATATCTTGCCACCCTGCAAGGTTAATGGCTACTTTAGCAATTCTACCGGTTTTATCCGCCGGTCCTGGGGTTCCTATTCCTAAAGCGACACAGTTTTGCTCTGGGGTTAATTGGGCGATCGCTTCGATCATGGTTTTTGCCACTGCTTCCGGGGTTGAAGGTTGGGGGGTGGCAACGGTTAGGGAGTTGATACAGGTTCCATCTTCTAAAAACTGTCCAAGTTTAATGGCAGTACCACCGAGGTCGAGACCAATAACTGAGGGGTTTTCCATAGAATTAATTTAATATTAATCGTTACTGTGGCAAAATTTATTTATGATTCTACTTGCAAATTTATCTTTCTTCCAAAATTCATCCCGTCGGCAAAGCCGACGGGATGAATTTTGGGCCAGATATCTCGGCTCGTAGTATAATGATATATAGCGGTAAAGCGCATCAGAATATTCAGGGGATTGGCTTCCCTTACCTCAGATCGTCGGGACAAATATCGCCCTAGAAATTGTAATGGTGACGCGACTGGTAGATTAGGTTTAGCTAAAACAGCATGGCCAAACAATTAAAGAAAATTTAGATCCGTTGGCGGTCGGTGCGCCCGTGAACGCTAAATAAACAGCCCAGTAATGGCGGTCTGACGGGGACTATTTCGGTAGTCTAGTTAAGAGTCTATATGGGAATCCCTCGCGCCTCTCGCGACGGGAGGTTCAACGCTATTCACTATTCTAGAGAGTTAGCTACTTGGTTATTAGGAACACCGATAGAATTAACGGAAATTAAGCCATCTGAGTTATCTTTAGAACCAATACGACCAGATAGTTTAATTTTCTTAGAATCAGAGAACATTGTATTACATATTGAGTTCCAAACTAATCCCAAAGAGGATATTCCTTTGAAGAATTAGAAAATTTGGGAGATGCTTTGTTAGATTTTCAGTCAATGGAAGATTTAGAAAAATGGGTCAATCAGAATGCGTGAATTTAGAATTATCGTACCCTGAAGTTAGATAATTGAAACCTTTTTTGCGGTCAAATAGTTAGTAATTTTTTGGGGATGATGATTAGCATCAATAGTAATGACTAAATCAACAAGGTTTGGATTTTGAGCTAAGGGTGTTATAAATAGTTGAGGATGTAAAGCTTTCCAAAAATAGTTAACAAATTCATCTATTTGTTGTTCAGTCATCCCTGTTTTTCCTGATAATATCATTTTATGTTCTGCTTTTTTACGCCATTGTTTACTGAAACGATAATCTTGAGGATAAAGAATCATCAGACTATCTAATTGATTCCAAAGGGGTAAATAAGCTTTTAATTGTTGATTGATATCTTTAGCAAATTGTTTATCTTCTTCTGTTTTAATGGGTAAAGGTGCGTGATTAAATTCAACTTCATTGATAGGACGAACCCCAACAAACCAACCCTCAAATAGAATAATATCAGGTTGATTAATTATCTCAGGTTCTATTCTATCTCCTTGGCCATTCCATAACGATTTATCAAAACGAGGAATTAAAATAGGTTGAGAATAATGAGTATCTTTTAGTTGTTTTAACGTTTGAATTCCTAATGCTATATCATGGGTTCCTGGAGGTCCGCGCCAAATTAAACGAGGCTCTTTTTTTTGCAGTTTTTGTCGTTCTTCATAAGTTTTATAGAAGTCATCAATGGAGAGAGTAACGGTTGTATAACCGAGTTGTTTTAAAATGATACATAGAATGTTTGATAAAGTCGTTTTTCCTGTACCTTGTACCCCTAAAATTCCTTGAATTAAAGGGGATTTTTGTTTACTTTTTTCTTCACTTAATTTGATGGCTAAGGGAAGCCAGAGCTTCCATAAAAATAAGATTATTTTTCTATCTTCATAATCAAATTGTTTGCATTGCAGCTTAATTATTGGATATATTTCTCTTAAGATATCGCTACGCTGCCTTATTTTTTTTACTCCTTCATCTGCTGTTATCTTAAAAATATTACAAAAAGAAATATTAGATAATTCTTCTTGTAATAATATTTCTATATCTCTAGAAGATAAAGGATTATTATCTAGAAATTGTTGGAGTATTTTCAAGAATATCATATTAGCAAAGTCACAAGTCGTAATTTAGTAAGGCTTAATAATATTAAGCCCCTACATAAGTTGTTTTTATCACGGTAATTAATCCCCAATTTTTAAACATTTTATGTTGCCATTATTTTTGTCAAAACTTGCCAATTATGAACCAAGTTTAAGAGCTTCTATATATAAACTGTAAGTAACTCCAATCTTAAAAAGATTAAGAATATCAAGACTCATTGATCGCTCTTTCTTTTTAGTTTGACTGTAAACAATTCGACTAATAGTTTCAGTAAAAACTAACAATAAAATTCCTACAGTAATATCCCAATAAGCTTCTTGTCCTGCAGTAATAGAAACCGCTTGACCAACAAAAAATCCTAATAAAACACTAATTAAGCTTAACGAAATTCGTCGCCAAGGGTTTTTAAACGCTTCATTAAAACGGGTTTGAGTGGTTTCAACTAAAGTATTAAGTCTGGTTCTTTGCATCTTTTAAAATCTGCCTCTGTTTCCATAATTATCGATCCAATCGATCTAATAAATACAGTCCTACCACAATACCAGCAAAGTGACATAAAATTGTATGGGTATTAGCAAGAAGCAGTAAAATTTCACTAGGAGTTGGCAGTTTACTGGTATCATAAACGGCTGCACCTTGAGGAATATTAGAGAGTTTTCGCCACAAAATACCCACAAATCCTTCTGCCCCAATAATTGATAGGAAAATACCCACTAAATTAGATAATAAACCCGCTCTAATTAATTGTAGCGTCGAAGATTTTTTCGGTCGTGCTTTTCCGTCAGGGTTTCGCATCAATTTAGCAATTTGTTTATAGCGAAAACAAATTAAAATACTAATAACCAGTGCGATCACCCCGGCAACAGAACAAAATATACTAAAATTAGTCCCTTCTGTGGCTTTTTGTTGTGCAGCTAAACCAGCTAGGGCTAAGAATAAAAGTGCTGCAGCTAATACCCCTAAGACTAATTGTCCCCAGAAACCGACATTTCCTGACCATTGAAGAATGGTGGCGGCTCGTTTAACATTGGGGGGAAGGGGTCGAGAAATTTCGTAGTTTTGACTCATACTGAATATTAGATAGTGAAAACTAGAATCGTGGGTGTTTAATGTAGTCTAACTAATCATGACACAAATTAAAATTAACTCTCTCTAAAGACCCCTTTTGCTTACCTGTCTATTTTAACGAGGATTAGGTTAAAATCAAATTGTAAAGAAATGTAAACAAAACAGTAACATGAATATTGACCACGTTCATTTTTACGTCGAAGATGCACAATACTGGAAAAATTGGTTTGTTCATGTCATGGGTTTTCAGTGTCTTGCTAAAGGGAAAAATAACCATACTCACATAGAAATTGTCACTACAGGGTATAGAGAGAATCCTATTGTTATTATTTTTTCTTCTCCTTTATCTAGAGAAAGTCCTGTTTATCAATTCTTACAAGTTCATCCCTCTGGGGTGAGGGATGTTGCTTTTAGAGTTAAAAATCTTGATAAAATCATTAATAAAATATCTTCTCATTTAAAAGGAAAAGTAAATAAAATTCAACAAAAACAATATCTTCAAGGCTGTTTAAAGTGGTCCAAAATTATTAGTAAAAATAATTTAGTTCATACCTTAGTTGAACGTCAAGGAAAAACTCCGATTTTTGCTGATGATTCCATCGAAGAAAATGAGATACTTTACCTCAATGATAACCAGTTTTTAGCTTGGGATCATCTAGTTTTAAATGTTGGCAAGAATCAGTTAGAATCTACAGTTAAATGGTATCAAAAAATATTAGGATTTGAAAAAAAACAATCTTTTATCATAGAAACGCCCGAATCAGGTTTATATTCTCAAGTTATGTTTCATCCCATTTCTGGGGTACAATTTCCTATCAATGAACCCCTATCAGATAACTCGCAAATCCAAGAATTTTTAGATATTAATAAAGGAGCAGGAATACAACATATTGCTTTAAGAACTAATAATATTGTTGAAGTTACCAAACAACTGAAATCTAAAGGTATGAAGTTTCTAAAAGTTCCTAATAGTTACTATCAAACTTTATTAGAAAAAGGTTTGAGTTTAAACTTTGATGATCAACAATGGCAAAAAATTGTCAAACAACATATTTTATTAGATCAACAATATCAACAAAATACCGAAAAAATCAGTAATCATCATCCTTTACTCTTACAAATCTTTAGCGAACCCATATTTGACAAACCTACTTTTTTCTGGGAAATTATCGAAAGAAGAGAACAAGCAAAAGGATTTGGTGAAGGCAATTTTAGAGCCTTATTTGAAGCTATTGAACGAGAACAAATGAAAAGAGGAAGCTTAGTTAATTGAGAAGGTCGAATGGAGAATTGAGAATGGGTAAGGTTGAATTTATATCGATTATGCGTTTAATTATGCTTGTCGACTGAATTCTCAATTTCAGATCGAGTAAGCTGTGATTTTTTTTTCACAATACTGTACTCTCTCCGATTTGTTGTTAAATTAGTAACCAGAAAATTGTTGATTTTGAGGAGAGAAAAGCTTTGCCATGGCTAGTGTTACATTTGATCAAGTCGTAAAGCGATTTGGAGATAATATTGTAGTTAATAATCTCAACCTGGATATCAAAGATGGAGAATTTTTGGTATTCGTTGGACCTTCTGGGTGTGGAAAAAGTACCTCATTGAGACTATTGGCCGGATTAGAATCAATCAGCAAAGGAGTCATATCTATCGGCGATCGCCCCGTTAATGGATTATCCCCCAAAGATAGAGATATTGCCATGGTTTTTCAATCTTACGCCCTCTACCCTCACATGAGCGTCTTTGATAACATGGCCTTTAGTTTAGAATTACAAGGAAAACCCCGTACCGACATTAAACAGAGAGTTAACAGTGCAGCGCAACAATTAGGTATTGAAAAACTACTCCATCGTAAACCCAAAGAACTATCAGGGGGACAACGACAACGGGTTGCTGTGGGACGGGCCATTGTTAGACAACCCGCCGTATTTTTGATGGATGAACCCCTATCCAACCTGGATGCAAAATTAAGAGTTCAAGCTAGAAAAGAAATTAGTAAACTGCATCAAGACTTAAACACCACCTTTATCTACGTTACCCACGATCAAGTTGAAGCAATGACCATGGGCGATCGCATTGCGGTGATGAAAGACGGTGTTTTACAACAAGCAGACACCCCAACTAACCTTTATAACCATCCCCTCAATAAGTTTGTGGCAGGATTTATCGGCAGTCCCTCAATGAACTTTTTTCCCGTAGATAGACTCGAAAAAGAAGGGAAAACCTATCTAAAATGGGGTGAAACCTTAATCGATATGCAAACCTATTTGCCCAACATAGCAAAAGACATGGGAACTCCCCCCTTAACTCTAGGTATTCGTCCTGAAAACATTTACCATCCCCAATATACTCCCCCAGATATTCAAGGACTTACCATAAAAGCAACAGTTACCCTGATTGAAAACATGGGGGACTCATTGGTAGTTTACTGTGACACTGCAAACGGAGAGGAGTTAGTGGCCCGTTTGGACCCCCGTGCTAAAGTAAGGTCAAAAGAAACCCTAGACCTATTAATTGATAGTCAACGTCTTTATCTCTTTGATTGCAACGAACATACTCTCTAATATAAATGAAACGATTGAAAAACAGTTTAAAACCCGCCCTTTTTTCTGCTACCGTTCTAACTCTTACCATCTTAAGTGGTTGTAATCCCGTCAATCAAACTTCTCAAAGCAATGAAAAACAAGTCACAATCCTCGGTGTCATAGTTGGGGAACAACAAGAAAAACTAGAAAAAGTCCTAGCCCCTTTTACCGAAAAAACAGGCATTAAAGTCGTTTATGAAGGAACCGATACCTTTGCGACTACCTTACCCATTCGGGTAGACTCAGGAAACCCCCCAGACATAGCCATGTTCCCCCAACCGGGGCTAATGGCTGACTTTGCCAAAGAAGAGAAATTAGTTCCCTTAACAGAATTTATGACCCCCGAAACCCTCCAAGAAGCCTATCCTGAAACTTGGTTAAGCTTAGGGAGTGTGGATGAAACCCCCTATGGAGTTTGGTATCGGGCCTCGGTTAAAAGTTTAGTTTGGTATAATCCCAAAGTCTTTAAAGAAAACGGCTATGAGATCCCCAAAACCTGGGATGAAATGATGGCCTTAAGCGATCGCCTGGTGGCAGAAGAGAAAACCCCCTGGTGTATCGGGATCGAAAGTGGGGATTCAACTGGTTGGGTGGGAACCGACTGGGTGGAAGAGATCATGTTACGAACCGTCGGGCCTGAGGTTTATGATCAGTGGATCACCCATAAAATTCCCTTTACGGATCAATCAGTTAAAAATGCTGTTGAAACCTTTGGCAAAATTGTCCGCAACGACAAGTATGTTTATGGAGGTACGGTGGGGGTGTTGAGTATTCCTTTTGGAGACTCTATTCAAGGATTATTTGGAGATGAACCCAAGTGTTATCTCCATCGTCAAGCCACCTTTATTTCCTCTTTTCTTCCTGAAGACATCAATACAGCAGAAGATGTGGCTATTTTTTATTTACCCCCCATTAAACCGGAGCAAGGCTCCCCTGTGTTAGTAGCTGGGGATGTCTTTGCCATGTTTAATGATACCCCTGAAGCAAGGCAGTTAATGGAATATTTAGCCAGCGAAGTTCCCCATGAAATTGCTGTTAAATTAGGGGGTCATATTTCCCCTAGAAATAATATTGCTATCGATCTTTATCCTGATCAATTAATACAGCAACAAGCCAAAATTTTGGCAGAAGCTGATGTCATTCGCTTTGATGGCTCAGACATGATGCCGGGGGCCGTGGGAACCGGTACGTTTTGGTCCGGGATGGTTGATTATGTTGGGGGAACTGATGTAGATACTGTCTTAGAAAATATTGAAAATAGTTGGCCAGAATGAAGAATTTAGAATTTAGAATTTAGAATTTAGAATTAATTCTATAGTGTTTCTTACACTCATGAGTTACACCTAATATTTAAGTTCTGACTCGGAGACTCCTAAAACTAGAATACTCTGTACTTCAAATCTAAATACTTTTTAATTGTTGTTAAATTAAGATGCAAAAATGGAAGTTATTACTCGAATTTTTAATGTAATATTAGCCGTTCTTTTTGGCTGTGGTGGTATCATCGGACTCTTTTATTTAGCCAACTATGGTATCAGTCGCCTTCCTAAACCTTGGAATCGTAATTTATTGCCTTGGGTTTACATTTCTCCTGCCATGCTGATTTTATCAGCTTATTTAATTCTGCCTACTCTTCAAACCTTTTATCTCAGTTTTTTTGACGGGCGATCGCAGAATTTTGTCGGTTTACAAAACTATTTATTTGCCATTACTGATAAATCAATGTTATTGGCTTTCCGTAACAATTTATTATGGTTGGTTTTAGTTACAGGTATCAGTGTAGCCTTGGGTTTGATTATTGCAGTTTTAGTGGATAAAGTCTCCTATGAACCCATTGTTAAATCTCTGATTTTCTTGCCGATGGCCATCTCATTTGTTGGGGCAAGTGTTATCTGGCGATTTATCTACGCTTATAAACCTTTAGGAGATTACCAAATTGGCTTATTAAATGCCATTATTGTTAGTTTAGGCTTTGAACCCGTGGGCTGGTTAGTGGAAAGATCCGTCAATAATTTTGCTCTTATTGTCATTATGATTTGGCTATATACTGGGTTTGCTATGGTGATTTTATCGGCAGCTGTTAAAGGTATTCCTGAAGATATCATTGAAGCAGCCCGTATCGATGGGGCGAATAGTTGGCAGATTTTTTGGCGTATTACCATTCCCATGATTCGTTCCACCATTTTAGTGGTGAGTACAACTATCATTATTTTAGTGTTGAAAGTATTTGATATTGTCTTTGTTATGACAGGAGGAAATAATGGTACTGAAGTAATTGCTAGTCGTATGATTAAAGAAATGTTTAACTATAGAAATTTTGGCAGAGGGAGTGCGATCGCTATTATTTTACTCCTTTTAATTGTTCCCGTCATGATTAGTAACATTCGTCGTTTCAAAACTCAGGAGAAATTGAGATAATGCAACAAAAAATACACAAAAAAAATCAATCTGAATTTTGGCAAAAAACACCTATTCATCTAACTATTGTCATCATTGCTTTTATCTGGACCTTACCCACTATGGGACTCTTTATTAGTTCCTTTCGACAACGAGATACTATGTTATCGACGGGTTGGTGGTCTATTTTTCAACACCCTTTTGAAATTACTCAATATCATCTCGGAAATTACTTGGATGTGATCCAATCTCAGGGGATGGGACAAGCTTTTTTAAACAGTTTAACCATTTCTATTCCAGCTACTATCATTCCCATTGCCATTGCTACCTTTGCAGCTTATGGTTTTGCTTGGATGGAGTTTCCAGGACGACAATTTTTATTTATTATTGTTGTGTGTTTATTAGTAGTTCCTTTGCAAACTACTCTCATTCCCATTTTACGAGCTTATCGAGATTTGGGGTTAACTAATACCTTTCTAGGGGTTTGGTTAGCTCATACCGGTTATGGTTTGCCATTAGGCATTTATTTGTTACGCAACTATATCGGTGCATTACCAAGGGATCTCATCGAAGCGGCCAAAGTTGATGGTGCATCCCATCTGAAGATTTTTACTAAACTAATTGTACCCTTATCCATGCCAGCGATCGCCTCTTTTGCGGTGTTTCAGTTTCTCTGGGTTTGGAATGATTTATTGATCGCTCTAGTGTATCTTGGTGGCACAAATGATGTGGCTCCTGTTACCATTCAATTGAGTAATATGGTAGGCTCTAGGGGACAAGATTGGTATTTATTGACTGCTGGTGCATTTATTAGTATGACAGTGCCTTTAATGGTCTTTTTTGCCCTACAACGTTACTTTGTACGGGGTATTTTAGCCGGTTCGGTCAAATCTTAAACAGAAAAACTAATCAACAACCTAGACACTTTCAAAACTTGCTTACACGAAGCAGAAAAGAAAATTACTCTTTTCGGATGAAAAAATAGTTAAGGTGGGCAAACCATAGACATTTTTGCTTAATTCGTTGAATTTATACTTTTGCCCACCCTACAAATCATATTATTTCATAAATGAGCTTGACTAGAGAAATTTTAACACCTTATAATTGGCAGTATTTTAATTAAATTCCTTGAAAAATGTCAAATTATCGTCGTTTATATCTTGAAGGAAGCACCGTATTTTTGACGATTGTAACTTATCAAAGATTTCCTTGGTTTAACAATCCTGACGCTATTGCCAAATTACGTCTTGCTGTTTCTAAAGTCAGAAAAGAGAAGCCTTTTGATATTATTGGGGCGGTTATTTTACCTAATCATTTACATTTTATTTGGTCATTACCCAAAAATGATAGTAACTATTCTCAACGTATTTCACGAATGAAAGTATTATTTACTCGTTCTATTGGAAAACATTTAAGATTAGTTGATAATATTTCTAATTCACGACGCAAACATAGAGAAAGTAATGTATGGCAAAGACGTTTTTGGGAACATACCATTAGGGATGAACAAGATTTAGAAAAACATTTAGAATATATTCATTATAATCCTGTTAAACATGGATTTGTTTCCTGTCCCCATCATTGGGAATATTCCAGTTTTCATAAATGGGTAAAGCAAGGTCTATATTCTCTGGAATGGGGATGTTGTTGTCAAGGGAAATCACCTAAAATACAAGATTTTTCTGATATTATTAATCAAGTCGGCGAGTAGGGTGGGCAAATGGAATAATTGATTTTATCTAACATTAACTTATAATTATTGCCCACCATTATTATTTGGTGTTAGGTGGGCAAGATATTTATATTCTAGATTCATTGAGCTAAATTCTAGCTTTGCCCACCCTACAAATTTCAACTTCCAGAAAATACGCTAACTAACCAGCCGATTAAAAAACCGAAAACTAAACCACCTAAACTAACACCTGAAAGGATTAAAAATTGATGAACAGGGCTAAAATTTTCTTGTTTTAGTTCGTCCCCACCCCATGCAGCAAATATAGCCCCTAGAATAGCTAAAGGTCCGAGTCCAGCCCCTAGCATAATACCAACCCATACCAATTTCAACCACACACTATGAATCACAGGAATAATATTCTTAGCGATGCCAAAACAGTACATAATTATCTTGCACAAGGTTAATTTGTACTTTAATTGAACTCAGAAAGGGAATTATGGAATTTTCAAGACCCCAAAGCAGTACATAATCATCTTGTACAAGGTTACTTTGTACTTTAATTAAACTCAGAAAGGGAAACAGTCGGAATCATTAAGCAAAAAATGCCCCACGTTGAATCAAATTATTTTTTTGCTCATTACTAATTCCTTGATTATCACCAAATTTTGCATTAATAACATTAGCATCCTTCAAATTAACATTAGTCAGATTAGCGTTATGTAGATGACTTCTTTTGAGGATAGCTTGATTAAAATTACAGTTACTCAAATTAGTCTGACTCAGGTTAGCCCAGCTTAAATCACTATAACTGAGATCACAACCACTTAAATTGGCTTGACTAAGATTAACACCACTAAGATTAGCACTGGTTAAATTAGTCCCTATTAGAACAGACTTTGTTAAGTCAGATCCTATTAAATTAGCTTCAATAAGATCAGCACTAACCAAAGAAACCTTTATCAGAAAAGCTTCACTCAGGTTAGACTTATTGAGGTTAACACCACTTAAATTAGCACTACTTAAATTAGCCCCTTGTAAATCAATATTACTTAGATTAGCCCAACTTAAATTTACACCTGTAAGATTAGCCCCACTCAGATTAACCTTACTTAAATAATCATTAATTAATTTATTTTTATCAATTCTTTGTTCTCTAATATTTTGAATTAACT
>JBFRWG010000213.1:0-21417 GCA_051439445.1 Crocosphaera sp. | reverse complement strand
TTCCCCTTAGATTTAGCGTCTGCTGAACCTGTATCTGCTCCTGCAATCAATGGTTAATTCCTTGATAACAACTAAATATTAACAAAAAAGCACTCTCAGTAATGAGGGTGCTTTTTTGTTGTTTTTGTTTATCTCAAAAAATCAGAACTCCGAACTCTGAAGTCTTAATCTTTCAGGTTGTGTGGTAGGAAGTGAGGGAATATGCTGTCTTTGCCTATTATTATCAATGGAGACGAATCCAGCAATACAAATCATGGTCATAAAGCTGAAAACAAGCCCAACAATTGCGATCATTGCCACATTATCGCCTCTACCTTTGCTCAGTTTTTCGGTAACTTCCGTGAGAGCTTTAAAAGCATTGTCATTGTTGTTAGGATCGGAAGGTAAGGGAACAGATGATTTTTTCATGACTTTTTAATATACTATGTTTTGAGACGCTTACTTGGAAGCTGATAGATTCAAGTAGGCTTTTCTTAGTTTTAATTGTAGAATCTGGGTGTTTGAGAGAAAGATCGACTTGTTTCGACTTTTTTACCTAACTAGACGAACCAATAAACAAGATATGACTGATTTTGTTGAAAATAACTGACTAAAGATTGAGATAGTACATCAGCTAACGAGAGTCAGGAATTTTCTCTTGAATTGACCATAAAATGTCTGAGTTATGTCTGAGAAGTTTGACATCTGACTGAATTGTTCGAGATACAATAATGTTATGAACAAATATCTACTTAAATTTGGCTGTTATGGGGCGATCGCTGAAACTTAAGCAAGAGTTCATTTCAAGAGCTAAACAAGCAGTGAAGCGCAGGGGTTATGCTACTCAACAGATGCTGGCGGAAGACTTATCCTTGGCACGATCAACGGTCAGTCAATTTCTTAATGGAAAACCTGTTGAAAATCTTAATTTTCTTGAAATCTGCAGCAAATTAGAGTTAAATGCTCAAGAGGTAGCTGACTGGAATGAGTCTGAAACAACGTCTATTGAAACACAAGATAATGAGAAAGAACTCTCAGAAACGGATTTTTCTAAGTATATAGAGCGCCCTCCCCTTGAAACGATATGTTATAAGGAGGTGTGTAAACCAGGTTCTTTATTGAGGATTAAATCATCAAAAGGAATGGGAAAAAAACTATTAGTAAATAGAATTCTCAGTCAGATCGATACCAAGGAATATAGAATTGTAAAGTTAGGCTTTTTAGAAGCCAGTCAGAAAGTTATTCAAGATTTAGATGAATTGTTATATTGGTTTTCCTTAATTATTTCCCAAAAATTAGGTTTATTAGATGTATTTAAGCAAAATTGGGAAGGAGGATTAGGATTATATAGTTGTAGTTCTTATTTTGAAGATCATGTTTTACCGGATCAAAAGCAACATTTAATTCTAGCATTAGAAGATATTGATCAATTGTTTCCTTATCAAGCAACTGCTGATGATTTTTTAAGTTTATTTCGTGTTTGGAATGAGAAAGGACTATTAAGTAAAATTTGGAAAAAACTTCACTTGATTTTAAGTTATTCTACAGAGACTTATATTCCTGCTGATCTGAATCGTTCTCCTCTTAATGTAGGGATAGAAATAGAATTAAAAGATTTTACAACAGAACAAGTATTAGATTTAGCACATAAATATAATGCTAACCTAAAGTCTGAAGATGTAGAAAAAATTATTAATATTGTAGGCGGTAATCCTTATTTAGTAAACAAAGCAATTTATGGGTTAACACAAAAACAAATATCTTTAGCTAACTTTGAAAAAACGGCAGCTACTGAGGAAGGGATTTATCGAGATCATTTAAGAGGACATTTATTAAACTTACAAAATAGTCCTGAGTTAGCAGAAGGTATGAAAAAGGTAGTTACTTATTCTTCTCCAGTTGATTTAGGAACTAATATAAACTGGAAACTTCATAGTTTGGGGTTAGTCACCTTTGAACAAAATGCTGTTAAATCTCGTTATCAATTGTATGCTGACTACTTTAGTAAACGATTAGTTTAAAAAAGCCTATGATTAAATAAGTTTATAAAATAACTATCAATACTTAACTCAAAAATCACCCTTATTAATTTCTATTCTCAAGCAAACTAAACTATGAATGACTTTTATCACGTTGGTGGTAGCGTCCCCCCAGACTCACCAAGCTACATTAAACGAAAGGCTGATGATATACTTTATAATGCCTTGAAAAATAGACAATTTTGTTATGTCTTGAATTCTCGTCAAATGGGTAAATCTAGCTTATGGGTACAAACACAAAATAAACTTAAAAATGAAGGTATTAAATGCGCTACCATTGACTTAACTGGTTTTGGAAATAATCTATCGGAAGATAATTGGTATACAATTCTCTTCCGTGAATTACTTAAATCCTTTGATTTATCTCGTGATGCTAAAACAGAAGCTCAGAATTTGTGGGAGGGACGCTCAGATACATCTCCTGTTTACACTTTAACTCAATTTATTGAAGATATCCTCTTAGAAAAAGTTCAACAATCTATTATTATTTGTTTGGATGAAATTGATAGTGTACTGAGTTTAAATTTTTCTTCAGATCCCTTTTTTAGTTTTATTCGTAGATGTCATGAAAAGCGATTTACTAAACCCATTTATCAGCGTTTAACCTTTTGTATATTAGGGGTAGCAACCACTGCTGATTTTATTCAGAATGATGAGCGAAGTCCCTTTAATATAGGAAAAGAGATTAATTTAGAGGGATTTAGTAAGGGGGAAGCACTACAGCTTGCACAAGGCTTAAAGGATAAGGTTGACGCTCCAAAAAGGGTATTGGAGGATATTCTAGAGTGGACAGGAGGACAGCCTTTTTTAACTCAAAAAATTTGTCAGTTAATTTATAATTCTCGCACTTATCTTAGAAATAACTTATTTGGCAATACGATTGATGTTAATGATTTTATACAATCACAAATTATCGATAATTGGGAATCTAACGATAGTCAACTACATCTAAAAACGATTAAAAATCGTCTTTTAAATAATCCTTATAAAACGAAGAAAAGACTATTGCAACTTTATCAAAATATTTTATTAGAAGGTGATATTAAGTATAACGGTAGTCTTGAACAAATTAAACTGCGCTTAACAGGATTAGTTTTTCAAACGGATGGGAAATTAAAAGTTTATAATAAAATTTATCGAAATATTTTTGATGAACAATGGACAGAAAATAAAGTTAATGAAATACCTCCCTACAGTGAAGCTTATGAAGCTTGGTTAAACTCAGGAAAACAGTCAGAACATCTTCTATCCTATGATAAGTTACAGGAAGCAATAAAATGGAGTGAACATAAAACCCTAAGAGAAGAAGAAAGGGACTTTTTAAAATCAAGTCAACGCCAACAAGAACAACAACAAAAAATTGTACTTCAACAAGAAGCATCTCGACAGATTAAAAAAATTTTAAGTTCAGGATTTGAAGAATATCAAAGACAATTTTTAATCACAGAAATTTTAAACTGGACAGCAAATAAACCGAACTTAACCCAAATCGTTTCTAACTTAGTTATTGCTTATAAAGATATTTTAGAAGAAGGTAAAGAACAAGAATTCATTGAACAAATAATTCAACAACAAATTATTGAAAATTGGCAAAGTAATCAAGCTTCTGATCATTTAACAGAAATTAAAGAAACTATTTTAGAAACGGATGGCAACATAGAAGAGAGATTAAAGATTTATAAAGATATTCTACAAGTTAGAGTATTGGCTGATAATAATTCTGAAAAGATTGCTCTAGTTCAATCTCAGTTAGTTATCAAGAAAGATGATTATTTAGAAGTAGCTAATAAAATTTATAAAGAAGTCTTTAACATTAAATGGGTTAATAAACAGTTAGAAGAATTAACGAATATTGAATCTAATCCTGAACCTCTTACTGTAAATATTTCTCTTATAATGCTTATGATTTTTATGATAGGTTGTCTGGTTTTGTTTGCGTCAAAAATAGTAGATTTAAATCAAAATATTCCAAAAGTTTGTGTTAAAAAAATTGATGATAATTCTTTAGATTCTCAAATTGAAAATCTCAAAAATTTAGAAGAAAAATTAGGTGACAATTTTCCATCTAAATGTCAAAAAAAATTAGCAGCATTACAGGAAGAACAATCAAATAAACAACCAATATTAAATCGAAAACTCTACAATAAAGCCTTAGAAGAAGGAGTAAATAATAGAGTTAAAGACGGAGTAATATATCTTTGCGAAATCAAAGAAATTCCGAAAGATATAGAATATGCTAGAGATAAGTTAAAAGACTGGTTTGATGACAGTTATTGGAGAGAGGATGTTATTGATTCTCTTAGTGACATAGATAATTGTCCAGCCACTGAAGGAATAGACTTAGAGCAATACTTAAGACAGTGAAAAAATCCATACCTTTCAAGGGTTACAATTTTTTAAAAACTCCGTCGCTACCTTGTAATTCGTCGGATAATTTAACTCTAATTCCTTTTTTACCTCTTAGCCAAATTTCCTGAAACCAAATTGTTAAATTTGTTGCTTGTTTATTTGGAGAAGAGGAAGATTGAGATGCTTGTTTCTTATTCTTATTGTGGAAAGTAAATTGTTGCCAAAAGTGTAGAATATTACCTATGAGTAACCAAAAAAATAAACTAGCAAGTCCAGTGAACAACATTACTATACCCCAACCCAATAATTGAAATACTGTTTGAGAGATTAGGTTTAACTCTCCAATAAATTCCTGAGAGTTTTGATTACCAAATAAACCTACTGCTATAGTTCCCCAAAAACCACAAAAAAGATGAACGGGAATTGCTCCTACAGGATCATCAATTTTCAGTTGTCTTAATAAAGCTTCACCCAACAATACAAAAAGTCCACTAATTCCACCAATCATAATAGCCGAGTTGATATCAACATAAGCTGATGAAGCAGTAATTCCTACTAATCCTCCTAAAATCCCATTAATAATTGAACTTAAACTTACTTTCCTACCAATGGAAGGACTAAAAATTAAGGCAAAAAATCCACCTGATGCAGCAGAAATCATGGTCGTTACAATAACGCCAGGAATACTTGTTAATGATAATACGGAGCCACCATTAAAACCAAACCATCCTAACCACAGAATGAGACATCCTAACGTTGCAAACCCTAAATCATGAGGGGTAAAATCTTGGAATTCTTCATCTTGATAAGTTTCACTTGTACTATTATACCCAAAACGTCCATGTCTCGGATTAAGTAACCAAGCTCCCACTAATCCTGCCATTCCACCCACGGAATGAACAACCGTTGAACCGGCAAAATCTAGAAATTTCAATAAATTCTTGAGCCATCCTTGGCTTGACCAAATCCAATGACCAACAATGGGATAAATAATAGCAACTAAACAAAAGCTAAAGAGTAAAAAAGCCCAAAATCGAACCCGCTCTGCCACTGCACCTGATACAATGGTAGCTGCTGTTCCTGCAAAGGTTAACTGAAAGAAGAATAATGTGGAAAGAGAGCGGCCAGGCCATGATTTTAGTAATTGACTAAACCCATTATTATCAGTAAAAATATCAAACGGAAATCCCAGTTGTCCCAATAAGCTATTTTCTATCACTGTTGTATCGCCAAACATCAAACGAAAGCCTAATATCCAGTAAGCTAAAGCAGATATACAAAAAACAATTAAATTTTTTGCCAAGACATTAATGGCATTATTTGTTCTACAAAACCCTGTCTCTACCATCGCAAAACCAGCATTCATAAAAAAGACAAGGAATCCAGCGATTAACATCCAGATTGTTTTTAATAAATCTATATTTAAGCCATCTGTGCCAGCACTTTGAGCAAAAACCTTCCCTTCCCAGATTATAAGCGTGACTATAGCAGACAAAAGGATATAAAGTAAATAGCGAAACTGGTATAAAATTTTCATAAACAATAAATACCTAACTATATTCATCCAAAATATAGCCTATGGATTCAAATTTTCTGTATAAATTTAATCTATTGTTAAGCTATCTACAGAAAATTTGCTGACTCCAATCAATCTTATATAGGAAAAGAATTGATTAATCAAACATCGAATCGATTAATGATTTATTGACTATGATATTATTTATTGGGTTTAGTCAACATCCAGAAATTTCTATGAATTGATTGGGAATAGTATTAATAGTCATTACTTTCTTTCCTTAGCTTTTTCATAAGCAAGATCATGTTCTGCAAAACTTAAAATAAAAACTCGTTTAGGTACTGGTTTTTCATAAATCCGGTAAACTAAACGATAACTAACTCCATTTTCATCAATTTCTAACGCACGATATCCCCTTAATTTACCTGTTAAACTATGACTAGGTACTCCTCTAGTATCATAAGGATCAAGAGATAAAACTTGTTGATATTTAGAAAAATCCTCTTGTAGTTCAAAAGGTAAAGTTAATAAATCCTCTTGAGAGAATAATTTATGTAGTTTGATTTGGTACCGTTTTTTTGTAACCACGTTTTTCTAACCACTCATTTAAAGCATTTTCATCAATTTCATCACCGATATCGACCACAGTTTCCCACTTATCAGGGTTATCTGGATCATCAAGATCCTTCATGCGTTCGATTGCTAATTCTTCAGCAGATTTCCGAGATTTTTCTGGTTTATATTTTGTCATTAAAAACTCAATAAAATCTAAAACCTCTTCTTGTTTATCAGGGGGTAACAAATGGATTTTTTGTGTCACTAAATCAATGGTATTCATTTTCTATGTTTTTCCTTAGTTGACTAATTACTATTTTAACTAATTGATAGCTTTAGAGACTGTTTATAAATAAAATATTCAGACTATAGGTGGGCAAATGAAAGTTTTGTTTGGACTACCCATCAAGTAGAAAAGTTTGCCCACCCTACAAAACTATTTTAGCTAATTGATAGCCTTAAACTTTATTTTTCTAAAATTAATACTATTCCTTGCTCAATAATAGTAGTTTTATCAACCATTTTCCCAAGTTCTTCAGCTTCATATTTACCTTCAAATGCTTCTAAAGATGCTTGTCTCAATGCTGAATCATAAGCATCTTCTAACGTCTCTCGTAACTCTTCTAAAGTTAAATAATTACCTCCAGTTTTCCGTCTTTTATTTGTGCGTTTAATTTGTCTTACTTCATTACGAATTGATACTTCCCATGAACGGGTAGTACGTTTCTCTGCGTGCTGTTTAATAATATGTAATAAGATAATAATACTGAAACTAAAAATTTTATTGAGCTTATCATCCTTGCCCATTTCCCTCAATTATTCCACCAATACTAAAGCGTCTGTCACATTTCCTGACAGTAATAACTCTTTCAAGGTAAATAATTCTTCCATCTCTTCTGTTTAAATGTATTAACCTTTGACTCAATTATTCGATTATTTTCGGTTCAAGAATCAACATAAACACTACCATCAGGCAAAATTGCCCCTTTTAAAATAGTTCCTGTTAGCTTCACCATAATTCGATTACCTGACCCCACTTTTGCCCCCGATAAATCTGCTTCTGTTAAATCTGCCCCACTTAAATCAGCCCCTACTAAATTAACTTGTTGTAGGTTAGCAAATCGTAAATTGGCCTTTAATAAATTAGCCCGAAATAAGTTAGCCCGATATAGATTTGCTCGTTCTAAATTAACTTTATGCAAGAAACTATCGCTAAGATCAGCGTAACTTAAATCGGCCGCAATCAATTTCCTGCCAGAAAGATCCTTTTCCTTTAAATTAGCCCCTTTTAAATCAGCCCCACTCCAATCCCGATAATAAGGTCTCTGGGCCTGAGTTTGGGGATAATGACGATAAGGGTAAGGAGAACCAGTTTCTCGCCTTACAGATACAGTTTTCGAGGGATGAGAGACAATTTGATGAGATTTGAGTTGTTCACGGGCGTGATTAATTTCTTGTAACTTAGCTACCGCTTTATCTAACAGTCGTTGATTATCCTTGGGAAGGCGATCGGGATGCCAAATAAAAGCCAAGTCTCGATAAGCTTGGTTAATTTCCTCAAGGGATGCGCCAACTTCTAATCCTAAGGCTCTATAATACCGTTCTATTTCTTTCATTACCACGCTACTTAACAACAATCAATCCAATTTAGGCGAGTTAGGTCAACTGGGGCAGAAAGTACCTAAACTGGTTATACCTTTTAGGATAAATGCTGTTGCAGAAAATGGGGCTTAAAAGATAAAAAAATCTGACCCTAGTTATCAAGATTTTTTAACAGTGGAATGATGGGGAACCGTGAAACGTCTTAGGAGTCATAACACTGAGGAGACTTCAGGTATAAATAAAGGGCTAAAGACAGATAAAAATGAATGATAACTATTTAGATGCAGTCTGGGTGAAACGGTTATTATGGGTAGGTATTGGGATCACATTAACCATTTTTTTAGTCAATTTTTATTTAGTGGGTTTTGGGGTTTATGGGGATGGGATTGGTTACTATACTCCTCTGCGATCGCTTATTTTTGATGGGGATCTCAGAATTTCTAATGAATATGAATATTTATCCCAGTCTGCTTCTAACTTTGGCGGGGGGGTGAGGGTTGATAAGGAAATTCCTGAATATAGTAAATATACATTGGGTTTAGGGTTGGTTTTATCCCCTTTCTTTGCGTTGGGACACCTGGGGGCAGTTATTTTAAATGTTTTGGGGGTTGAGGTTGCTTTAAATGGTTTATCTTGGCCTTATGAATTATTTTATTGTTTGGGCAGTATTGGGTTAGGTATTGTTGGATTGATTATTTGTTATCAGGGGGCGAGACGTTTTTTTAGTCCTACAGCTTCTGTGTTAGGGGTTACAGGGGTATGGTTTGCCTCTCCTTTGAGTTTTTATCTCTGTCTAGAAACCTCCATGTCTCACGCAGTCTCGCAGTTTTTGATCTCTTTATTTTTGTACATTTGGATAGCAACTCCTTGGATAAAAAGCAGTCGTCAACAAGTTTTGATGGGACTATTATTAGGGTTGGCTACTTTTGTCCGTCCCCAAAATGCTCTTTTTGCTATTGTCCCTATCTTAACCATACTTTGGAGTTGGCTCACTTCTAATTGGCATAAACACTCAGATGAACAATCTTCCCACACTCCTCATAGTCTCCCAAATTTAATACCACTGCTGATCATGGCCATTGTAGCGGGGTTAATGCAGTTGCCTCAATTTTTAATTTATCAGTGGCAATTTGGCAATTTTTTTGATATACCCTATTTACAGGAAGGGGCAGCAGAGGGTTATGGGGGAAGTTTTAACTGGGGTCGCCCGGAAATCCTTAATGTTCTGTTTTCAGGGTTTCATGGTTTGTTTTCTTGGCATCCGTTACTGTTTTTAGGCATTGTCGGTTTAGTTTTAATCAGTCGCCGATATCCCTCAAGGATTGTTATTCTCTTAAGTGCTTTCGCTCTACAAGTCTATTTGATTGCTTCTTGGTGGTGTTGGTGGCAAGGGGCCAGTTTTGGCGGTAGAATGTTCGCCAATTGTAGTTTTATTTTTGTCTTGGGTTTAGCTGCTTTTTGGGACTATTTTCCTCGTCCGAGTTGGCAACGTTGGGGTGCAGGAATTACCCTCTTTTTTATTGTTTGGAATGGTTTACTCGGTTTACAATACGAGTCGGGAATGATTCCGCCAGAAGATCCCGTTACTATGATCCAAATCATTCAAAACCAACCCCTTGCAATCCCTTACTTCCTTAACCATGTTTTTAATCGTTAGGTAGATGGCAATTAGAAAGATGGATTTTTGTCATTTTTTTGATACACTAGGGGTGAAAATAATTTTAGGAAATTCTTAAAATGGAAAGCGTTGCTTATATCGTCGTTTTAACAATGGCTTTAGCCGTTCTCTTCTTTGCCATCGCCTTTCGGGAACCCCCCCGCATCCAAAAGTAACTGTTTGGGGCTGATCACCCCATTATTAGACAGTTTGAGTTACCCTCTGAGCCTCTATTTTTCCTTAGTTTAACCAAGGAAAATAAGGATGGCTCAGACTCTTCTATTTTCTGGGAGTCAATTAATTATTTTCCTATCTTACTTCTCCTGAAGCTCATATTCCGTTGCTACGGATAGTCCTATGCAATGTCCCTATTGTCAACATACCAATAGTCGTGTTTTAGAATCTCGTTCTTCTGAAGGTGGCCAGAGCATTCGTCGTCGTCGTGAATGCTTGAACTGTAAACACCGTTTTACGACCTATGAACGCATTGAGTTCGTTCCCATCACTGTGATTAAGCATGATGGCAAAAAAGAGTCTTTCGATGCTTCCAAGCTTTTACGAGGAATGGTCAGAGCTTGTGAAAAAACAGGAATGACCCATCAACGTCTTGAAACTATTGTAGACGATATTGAGGCTCATTTACAACAACGTCCTCAACGAGAAGTCACCAGCGAAGAAATTGGTCAATTAGTCCTCAACTATTTACGGGAGGAAAATGAAGTGGCTTACATTCGTTTTGCTTCTGTTTATGGTAGGTTTAAGGGAATTAAAGATTTCCTGGAAACCCTGGAGCAACTACAAGGAGAAACGGTTACCTCATCTGCCACTGAATGGCCAAAATCTTCGGCAAGCGATCAGGGAAAATCGGGTGTCTCCCCTGGTTTAAGTGTAACCCAAAATGGCTCAGTTAAGAAAGTTAGAACTTAGTTATAGCAGTTCTTGCATCTTGTGAGGTAAAAAATTTTTTAGTTTTGGGAGTTCGGAGTTCGGGAAGAAAACATGAGAGTGAGAAACGCTATAGTTTAATTTTTCAACAACAAATAATAAAGTTGTCCTGTATTACTAATTAAACCCGCACGATCGCCAGCTTCTTTTCCGGTTCCCATAAAAATATCCACTCTTCCCGGTCCTTTGATGGCACTTCCTGTATCTTGATCTAAAACATAACGACTCACTAATTTTGTTTCCATTTCCCCTGTTTTACTAATATAAGGAATAGGTGTTTTAATCAATGCTAAGGCACCAGGGGGCATAATTGATTTATCTGTCGCAATAGATCGTTCGGCAGTAACAGGAACACTTAAATTTCCTTGAGGGGGCGCACCGTTGGTTTCACGGAAGAAAATAAAGCGATTATTGCGAGGTAAATAGTTACTTAATTGTTCAGGATTTTTGTTTAAATAATCCATTAATCTCGGTAAAGTTAACTGATCTAAGGAGAAAATTCCATCCTTAACCACTTCCTTACCAATACTCACATAAGGATAATCGGTACTGCTATCATAACCCACTGTTATTGTTTGCCCATTGGTTAATTTTAGCCTAGCTGATCCTTGCACATGAACCAAATAAGCTTCTAGGCGATCGCGCATCCAAATCAGTTCATTACCTCGAATAATACTATTATGTCCTAAACCATCTTTTCCTTCTAATTCTAATCGGGTAGGATGAGGGTTTTCCCAGCTTTCAAAGTCTTTGGGTTCAAAATATAAGGGATAACGATACTCAGAAGTTCGTTGACGACTGGCAGTATAAACTGGCTCAAAATACCCGGTAAAATGGACGGTTCCTTGATTATCATGACCCACAGATTGATACAAAATAAACTCCTTTTCAATAGCTGTTTGTAGTGCTTCTGGGGTTTTTGCTGTTTTCAATAATTGCTGAAAACGAATTAAGGAACGACGAACGCGATCGCGGGTAATACCAGGAATGGGATAATTATCATAAACTTCTGCTGCTTTTGGGGTATCTAAATAACGTAAACTATAACTAATCGCCCGAATTAAAGCCCATTTATCCCCCCGCTTTTCTGTGGTTGACCACAGTTGTTCATCTTCTCCCCAAATAGCGTTGAGTTCAATGGGGTTAACTTGTCGTAATGCTGGCGTTTGCGCCATCATAATTTGAGGGGGAAATAAAATCAATCCCAGTCCCATGGATAAGGTTGCGATCGCTTGTTTCATTGGTGATTTTAGTCTCTTTCTACACTACCAAAAAAGACGGGTTCTACCCGAATAGCCATAATACTTGACGGACGAACCACCATATATTCTCCCTGAATATTTTTGATCGGAACATTGATAAATTGATCCGAGTCAAAATTAGTCACAACGTCGTTACTATACCACTTCTGGAAGTCCTGAATTTGAGTAAAACGCACTTCTTCTCGGTGACCACTGGAAAGAAACAAGTATACAGCGTATTCATCGGGTTTTCTAGGCATATTTAACGCTCCTAATACTTTTCGTCTTTCCTCATTATCGGTGACTAGGGAGTTAATTTGAAGCGTTTTAATAAAGCTTCTATAACTTGAGGTAAGGTTTGGGAAAGATCCTCAACGGTTTTAAACTCCAGTTGTTGATGGGATGGGAGATCAAAGGGCCATTGTCCCGAAAACTGCGATCGCTGCTGATGTAGCAATAAGATTTGTCCCCCTCGTTTACAATGTAAACCATATCCTAGTTCGGTACAAATGGAAGGACTGGGAATTAAATGAGTGATTTGCTCTTGTTGGATCTGGCTAATGGGGGTACTATCAACCACCAACAACAGACTTTTTTTCAGTTTTCTGAGTTGTGTGTCACTGAGTCTTAAAGGACTGTCTTGAGGACGATCAGCGACCACTAGGGTGAGGAGATAACGGGATCGCTGATTATAAGATTGGAGTGTATCTGCTAAGACGGTTTCAATGATATGACTGGAGTCAGGATATTCCATCTGACGACTGAAAAAGATGATGGGTTCTAAGGTCGCTGTGATGTCTTGCTTACTCAAATACATTTCCTGAGACACCAGATCCAAGTTAGCAATGGTATAACCCCCACTCCCTTCTATATAAAATTCTACAGTTTCCCCCTCTAAATAACGTTGAAACCATTCAGATTGTTGAATAAGGGCTTTATCGTCTAAAAAATCTGCCCTAAGAGCAGATTTTAGCAGACTATTCCGATTTAATCGTAAGTCTGGAGGTCGCTTAACCACGGCTCTTAACGGTTCATATTGCCCTAAATACCATGCTTTGAGGGGAATAATTGCCATAGTTGTTGTTGCTCTCAAAAATAGGTAACTATAGGCATGGTACACTATTTAGAACATTTTGGGTACATTGGTATTACTTATTAACAGTATTGACTAATATCTTCTCCCCATTCATCAGCAAGATAAGAAAGCGCACGGAAGCGTAGGGCAATTAATTCATCGTATAAGGGGTTGAGTTTACACAGAGGAGGGATACTGAGTAAGACATGACCAAAAAGCTCAATTTTCCGTTCAAAGGGACATTGAGCAGGGATAAGACGACAAAGACGATGAGCAAAGGTGCGATCGCTAATTTCTTGATGTTCTAGGCGATTGCGTAGGGGTTGTAACATTTTTGACATGGGATAATTTAACCATTTAGAAATAGAAATAGGTTGAGAATAGCTAGTGCCTAATACAAAGTTCTTGATGGTATAATCTGTTACATTCATGATGGTATTCCTTATTACTTAAATAAGGTTATTGTTTTGATAATGATATGGAGTTTGTCATTGATTCCATAATAAATTCAAGGGTTTAGGGAAAAAAGACCAGGAATACGATAGACAAAAGTTTTAATTGTTAGTTAATCTTTGATGATTTATTTTTTTCTATCTCAAGTATGATTTGGATTCATAATTGATGATAGTTATCATAAGGATCAACCTAACATTGTTATCATAACCAACCTAACAAGGGGTTATTTGGAAAAAAAGTTGAAGAATTATTATATCCCCTTGCATTTATCATCCCCATTATGCCTTTCAAAAGAATCAGTAAGACTACGGGAGTTTGAGAAATTTTCGATTCAGGTTTTAGGTGCTTATCTGTAAAAACATTGTAAATTAAAAAGCTTCAACTAAACCGAACAATTTTAAGTAAATATTAATTAACAATATCTTGACAAATATGCTGATATTGCGTAGGCTTAGGGGAAAATTTAGAATTTAGAATTTAGAATTTAGAAAAAATAATAATAAGTAATATTGAGATATAGGTTTATCAATGGATAATTATCCATTATCCATTTTTCATTATCCATTATTGAAAGTATTTAGCAAACATTGTCTTAAGTTCATACCTATTATTAACGTGAGTTCGGAGTTGGAACATTTTTAACGAAAGACTCAGGGTTTCGAGTTAACGATGTGACTCTTAAACCATCAATTTTATATTCTGTCGAACTCAGGTTATTATTAAGTATTTGGATTAATTTGATGGTGAAGACTGTAAATTTATGTTGGTTTTAATCCTAGGTTTGTTAATATTTGAAATGGGTTTAGGTTGTTGATTGGTCAATTTTTGATGAGGAGAAAACTGCTTTAACCCTGGTTGTGATGACAGTTGATATTGAACTTGATCACTAACTGCTTCCACTACTTGTGACGTATAAACTTGATATTCTAATTGTTCAGTTTGAGCGACTAAGTTACTCAGTCCATCGATCAACTTACGAATATTATTTCTAAAGGTCGGATCTCCGGTAAATTCTTCAACATCAGAGGTAATTTTTTGAGCATTTTCAAAAGTAACACGGGCAGAATCTAACGTTTTTTGTATAGTAACGATCACTTCAGGATCATTAAGAGATTGAGATAAATTCTGTAAATTCTCTGCCGTTTGTGCTGCATTGGTCATCAAAAGTTCAAGATCATTAGCAAATTTCCCCATATCAATTTCATCAATCCCTTCATTAACTCGATCCACCGTTGTGTTGAAATTAAGAGCCAATAAACGCACTTGATCGCTAGTTTTTTCAATACTACTTAAGGTATTAACAATATTGCCTCTATTTTCAGCCACTAAACTATCTAAATTACCAATCAAATTAGCAGTTCCTCGTACCGTTCGATTAATATCCGTGCGATTTTCTGCCACCACTGTATTAACATTACGCATCAATTGAG
Organism: Crocosphaera sp.; assembly: GCA_051439445.1. GTDB lineage: Bacteria > Cyanobacteriota > Cyanobacteriia > Cyanobacteriales > Microcystaceae > Crocosphaera. The sequence continues at coordinate 6,573 of JBFRWG010000213.1, read as the reverse complement.
AAGCATCTTGCGCTGCTTGATCAGCATTACGGATGGCACTCCCCACCCCACCAATTTGTCCCCTAGCGGCTTTTGATAATCGAGTGATCTCTTGACTCACAAGAGCAATTTTATCCCCCGCATTAGCCACATTTCGGGCGGCTTCCTTAATATTACTTACAAACTCTGGATCACTAAACTCTTGAGTCAAACGGGTTAACGTTTCAATCAACTGCGATCCCGTTTCCCCTTTCACTTGATCATCATTACACAAAATTGCTTTAGCGTCAGCACAGTCTTGACTGGTGGGATCAATAGCTAAAGCGTCGTCTGATAACTTATTGGATGGGGTAATATCCACAGATGCTTCTCCAATCAGTCCATAACGGTTAATTTGAACTTTTGAGTCTTTGGGAATGCGTAAGTCTGTTGAAGAGATTTCTACCGCCACTTTTACCCCATTACTACTGGGTTGAAGTCCTAAAATTTTTCCTACCGAAACCCCTCGATAACGAACCGGGGCCCCAATTTGCAGACCACTAACGTCTTGGAAGTCAGCGAAAAATTGATAGGTTTTTTGCCCAAAAATCCCTCCTCGCAACCAAAACACAAGTCCCCCAAAAATAATTAATCCAAATAAAGCAAATAGACCAACGGTTCCTTCTTGAAGACTTCGCATCCGTAACATAGTTGTTCCCTGTGGTGAACTTGTGGTTAAGCTAACAACCAATAGGTACATTTATCCTATGGGCTGTGATAGATTCCGTTTTATGTTAACTCATTCATTCATGTATTGAAGAATAACAGAATTGTCTGGTTAGTCACTTTGTCCTGGTAGAAAAAGGTAAAGAAAAAATAATAAATTACTGAGAATACTTGATAAAAATTGCGTTAGAGTTAGATTATCGATGTTTTAATCTATAAAAAGACTACTTAACAGCTTTTTTGGCTTTTTTCGTTTTTTTAACTGAAATATTGCACTTTATCCTACGATACAATGATTAAAAAACTAACCTTTCTCGGTTTATTTACAACGATTTCTGCCTTATCTGCTCACTCTGCTGCTCAAGCTGCGGTTTTCAATATCAATAATAATGTTGAGGTTGTATCTGTAAGTATTGATCCATTGGCTTCTTCTTTTCCCCATGTTGTCGCAGAATTAGCACAGACAACTACAACTCCTGAATCGGGTAGTGTTATTCCTTTATTAGGATTAGGTTTTGTCGCTGCAAAAGGCAAAAAACAAGCTTAATTCATAACGATTTAAAACAATTAAATTGGTGTGAAGGGGTTAACATTGGTTGACCCTTTTTTAAGTAATTAAAAGTGTAGGGTGGATTAGATTTCACTGAGTGCAAGAATCCTGCTTGCTATTTTTGCAGTCCGTGAGCAAGATGCTCACATTCCTATTACCTCATTTTGGCTGAAACAGTCCAGTAGGGTGAATTAGAGGAACGTAATCCACCATTAAACCTATTAAGTAATTAGTAGAGACTTGGTGCATTAACGGTAGTGTAATGCACCCTACGAGATCGGCGATCGCTTATTATACAGTAGAGATTAAAAGTAAATCATCAAAATCTATCTTATTCTAACAATATCAATCATTATCCATTATCCATTATCCATTGTTAAAAGCTTAATTTTGTGTAATAACTTACCTATCTTCAAAAGAGTTCTCGGTAAACTAGAAACTATTGAAGGAGCCAAAAAGAAGCCTATGGTAACGCTGTTAGAGAACCCATTTCGCGTTGGACTGCGCCAAGAAAGAACCCCAGAACCCTTAATACTCGTTATTTTTGGAGCATCTGGTGACCTAACCCAACGCAAACTCGTTCCCGCTCTCTACAAGATGAAACTCGAACGCAGACTCCCCCCAGAATTAACAGTGGTTGGGGTTGCTCGTAGAGATTGGAGCCACGACTATTTTAGAGAAAAAATGCGTGAGGGGATCGAAGAATTCTCTGACGGCATTAAAAATGAAGAATTATGGAATGATTTCGCAGAAGGATTATACTATTGCTCAGGAAACATGGATGATCCTGAGAGTTATCAAAAATTAAAAGCCTTTTTAGAAGAATTAGACGGCAAACGAGGCACCAGAGGCAACCGTGTCTTCTATCTTTCTGTATCTCCTAAGTTCTTCCCTCCCGGTATCAAACAGTTAGGGGCTGCAGGGATGTTAAGCGACCCCATCAAACACCGCATCGTCATCGAGAAACCCTTTGGAAAAGACTTAAGTTCGGCACAAGTTCTCAACCGTATTGTCCAAAATGTCTGCAAAGAAGAACAGGTTTATCGCATTGACCACTACTTGGGTAAAGAAACCGTTCAAAACCTATTAGTATTCCGCTTTGCCAATGCTATTTTTGAACCCCTGTGGAACCGTCAATTTGTAGATCACGTCCAAATTACGGTAGCGGAAACCGTCGGGGTAGAAGATCGGGCCGGATACTATGACACCTCCGGTGCTTTGCGGGATATGCTACAAAATCACTTGATGCAGCTATTCTGTTTAACCGCAATGGATCCCCCCAATGCGTTGAATGCTGATAGTATTCGTAACGAAAAAGTTAAGGTACTACAAGCCACTCGTCTGTATGATGTTCATAACTTAGAAAAATCAGCCATTCGGGGACAATATAAAGCCGGATGGATGAAAGGTAAACCCGTCCCAGGATACTTAGAAGAACCCGGTGTCGGTGAAAACTCTTCCACCCCTACCTATGTTGCCATGAAACTCATGGTAGATAACTGGCGGTGGAAAGACGTTCCCTTCTATCTCAGAACAGGAAAACGTTTACCCAAAAAAGTAACAGAAATTTCCATCCAATTCAAAGACGTACCCTTACTTATCTTCCAGTCAGCAGCCCATCAAACCAACGCTAACGTCCTCAGTATGAGGATACAACCCAACGAAGGTATTGCCCTCAAGTTTGAAGCCAAAATGCCAGGATCGGAACTGCGAACCCGTTCGGTAGAAATGGACTTTAACTACGGTTCTTCCTTTGGTATGGCCAGTGCAGACGCTTATCACCGTCTCCTATTAGATGCCATGTTAGGGGATCAAACCCTATTTACCCGCGCCGATGAAGTTGAAGAAGCTTGGCGTGTAGTTACCCCTGTGTTATCTGCATGGGATGGACCGGCCGAACCCTATAGCGTCCCCCAATACGAAGCGGGAACCTGGGAACCCACCGAAGCGGAATTTTTAATGAACCGTGATGGCCGTCGTTGGAGACGTTTATAAACCCTGTAGGGGTTAACGGCCGTTAACCCCTACGAAACAGATTAACCCCGACAAAAACCTGTCTAAATAGTCCTTATAACTCCCCAAACCATTATGACTATCCAAACCCCTCCTCTTGTTTCTCTGCAAGACCCCAAAGATGTCTCTATCGATGTCATTGAAGCAGAATTACGCAGTATTTGGCAAAGTTACAGCGATAATGAAGATGGGATCGTTGCCACCCGTGCAACTTCCTTCACTTTTATCGTTTATGAACCCGAACCCACTCAACACCTATTAGCAGCTTTAGGCTTTTATACAGGCCCTGTTGATGGTATTGCCGGACCCCGTACAACCGCAGCTATTAAATCGGCACAAAAAGCCTATAGTATGGAGATTACAGGGAAATCTAACCAAGCATTTATCTATAAATTACAAACCGAGTTTGAACAAGCAAAAGCCAACGGCCAACTCAACGAAGAACAAAAAGTAGCTGCTGGTTCTTATACCCCTGACTTAGAAGGTACCGGTTTAGCCGATAGTATCGCTGCAGCTAACCCCTGTCGTATCATTACTCTTTGTCCTACTGTTGGAGAAGATGAAGGGGTAAAGGCTCAAGTTTCTGCCTATTGTCCCATCAATAAACGCAGTCAAAACACCCTCGTTTGTTGCGAATATATCACCCTCACGGGAACCGCAGCAGCCTTAGAAAGAATTGGTGGTATTATCTCAGAATTAACCATTAGTGGCCTGCCTACCTTTGTTTGGTGGAAAGCCAGTCCCGAACCAGAATATGGACTGTTTAAACGGTTAGCTTCTCAAGGAGACACCTTATTAGTGGACTCCAGTACCTTTAGCGAACCAGAAGACCAGTTATTACAACTGGGGCAGATGTTAGAGCAAAATATCCCCTTAGCTGACTTAAACTGGTCTAGACTCAGTCCTTGGCAGGAATTAACGGCCGCTGCCTTTGATCCTCCAGAACGTCGTAATGCGGTGTTAGAAATCGACCGGGTTACCATCGACTATGAAAAAGGCAATGCAACCCAAGCTGTGATGTTCTTGGGATGGGTGGCCAGTCGTCTGCAATGGAAACCGGTGGGTTATGAACATGAGGGAGGGGACTATGATATCCGTCGGGTTAAGTTCCTTAATAACGAACAAAAGACCATCGAAGCGGAACTTGCAGGGGTTCCTGTGGCTGACTGGGGTGATGTTTTAGGGGACTTAATTAGTCTTAAGTTGAGTTCTACTAACTTACAGGCAGACTGTTGTACAGTTTTATGTTCTGGTACAACCGGATGTATGCGCATGGAAGCATCTGGAGGCGCGCAAGCTTGTCGCATTGAACAAGTGACCTCTTTAGCCGATCAACATACCGATCAATTGATTCAGAAACAGTTGCAACGGTGGGGTGCAGATGCTTTGTATGAAGAGAGTATTGACGTGACAATGGGAATTCTTAAGTTAGCAGAGAATAACTAACTAGAATTATCATAATTTTTTAAGACGAGTTTTAGAGGTATCTTGCCTTAAAACTCGTTTTTTATACTATCATGTAATTTGTTTGTATCAATACTAAATTAATATGAAAAACTATCAAAAGTCAACTCTGCCTACAACAAGTGAAATTTTGAATTATTGGAAAGAAAGAATTTGGGATTTGGAGGGTTTTTTTATTGATTTGGGTGAACCAACTTGTTGGGTTTGTGGAGAGGACTGGAATTGTCGATACGATATTAAAAACTCTAATGCTTCATACGAAAAAGCTTGGGAAAAAGCCCCGTTGCAAAGATGTCACATTATTCCTAGAAGCTTAGGCGGTTCTAATGAACCATCCAATTTATTTTTAATGTGTAAAGAATGCCATGATTTAGCTCCCAACACTTCACATCCTGAAATTTTTTTTCAATGGGCGCGTCAACAAAGTGTTTGGGAACGAAATGGTTATCAAATTAAACAAGCTCTGACATCTTTTGATGTTTCTGAAAATGACGAAATTATTTATAGTTTGATTAATTTGTTAAAAACTCAAGAGTTCCAAGATTTTTTACATCTCCATGCAGGTTTACATAGACCACAATCAGGATATAGCGGATTGGGAAAAAGCTTAACTTTCTCAACTGTTTTGGGTTTACTCGTTTACTATTATAAAAATTTATATAATCCAAGTGCTAATCTATAGAGCGATCGCAGCTTTCGTAGGGTACATTCACCATAGTGTAATGCACCAAATATTTACTAATTAATTGATAAATTTAAAGGTGGATTATTTTTTTCTAATTCACCCTACATTTTATTTGATTAATAAGTAAGTTGGGTTTAACACAGTTAAACCCCTACGATTGTTTGTTGTAGAGGTATAATACTATTATGCCCTGAGTTTTGATATTATTAAAGATATGATTAACTACACAGGAAATCTTGAAAAATGGAGATAGAATGGGACTCAAACAAAGCTACTTCCAACTTAATTAAGCATAATATTGATTTTGAAGATGCCAAAAATATTTTTCTAGATCCAAACCGTCTCGAAAGAGAAGATAAACGGGATTATGGGGAAATTAGAATTCAAGTTATTGGTATCGTTAATGAAGTTGTTTTATTTGTCGTCTATACTAAAAGAGGTAACAGATATCGTATTATTTCAGCAAGGAGAGCGAATAAAAATGAACGACGACAATATTATCAGAGTCAGACTTGATCCTAAAAATCCCAGTAAGGGTAAAACAAATTGGGAAAAAGTTAAAGAAATGACAGAAGAAGAAATTGAAAAAGCAGCCGAAACAGATTCAGATTGTTTACCCTTATCTCAACAGGAATTAAGTGAATTTCGCCCTATATCAGTGCGATCGCCGATCTCGTCGGTTGGGTTAAGGGACGAAAGCCAACAATCATAACTTTTTTGTGTATTTAATGAATAAGCAATGATTAGCGATCTCGAAGAGATCCGCTTCGCGGTGCGCCTTTTTTGTAGGGTACATTAACCATAAAATAACCTAGTGCATTTTTTTTGCTAAAATAATAGTACAATAAAACCTTATAAAAGATATTTTTGTATTATGGAAACCATTACCCTTACTGAAGCATCCTATTTGTTAGGGATAAGTCGTCAGCGCATTCTACAGCTAATCTATGCGAAACGAGTTCAAGGAGCGTACAAAACCAAACAAGGTTGGAAACTGCCCCTTTATGGCAAGACAAGGATGCCCAAGATTCTCAAGGGTAAACGAGGATCTAAAAGAACTAAAAAAAGAATATCAACTTATTTATGGAATCAATGCTCGTCAATTTAATTCCATTAGAATATTTCTGCAAGGAAAAATAAAATCTCGTCAAGAATGTTATCAATTACAAATAACAGA
>JBFRWG010000212.1:0-43374 GCA_051439445.1 Crocosphaera sp. | reverse complement strand
CGAGTTTACGTCCGGTGTCTCGTGGGCTCGGTGATGTTTTTAAGAGACAGAAATCATACCCATTCACCCATAGATGAATCTTCGATCAATTTTTATAGCAGTTTTCAGATCAATAAACATAAAAACTCCCCCCACACTCACTCAACTGAAATATTGATACACCCAATTAAAAACTGCTATTAGTAGAAGCGATCGCAGAATTTTTGGGTATCTCCTCCTCTGCTTCCTCTACCCCCTCTGCTTAACCAACACAAGTAACGTTTATTTTTGTCCAGATACTTAGCCGGTCAGAAGGTGATCATTCTCACCCTCTACAAGTGATGAATCAACTTGACGATTTTCTTGTAGACTTTAATAATAAATATAGTTTCCTAACCATATTTTTTTCAATTTTTCTGCGACAGTAAATCGATTAATTGTTAATCCGCAAAAATACTGATCTTTTCCGGTATTCAAACAACAGAATCAATGAAAAAACTTTTTTATTAACTTTAATAACTTTTTTTAAAATAATCTCTTGATTAAGATATCTTGGTAATTAAAAGGGTAAGTCTAGGAGAAAAAATGTTTAAGACGCAAGAAGCAATAGACCTAATTGAACGATACCAAAATGGTCAGAGAAATTTTCAAGATTTTCAACTGCGTCGAGCAGATTTGAGAGGAATAAACCTCTGCAATACTGATTTTACTGGGGTGGATCTCAGCTATGCTAATCTCAGAGATGTTGATTTTAGTGGTGTAGATTTACGAGATGCTTATCTCAATGAAGCTGATTTAACAGGAGCTAACCTAACAGGAGCTAATCTGGGAGATGCTTCTTTAATTAAAATTTATTTAATCAAAGCAAATTGTTATCAAACTAATTTTTCAGGAGCCTATTTAAACGGTGCTTATTTAACAAAAAGTACCTTTAAAGAAGCTCAGTTTAATGGAGCTTACTTAAACGGTGCTAAATTAAGTGGAGCTAAATTAATCGGTGCTTATTATAATAAAAAAACTAAATTTGATAGTATATTTAATCCTCAAAAAGCTCAAATGATAAGAATAGAAAGTGAAAAAAAGATGATTGAGCAACCTAGGGAAATGACTGGTATTCAAACAACCCAAAATAATCCAGACATTACCATTGAGCAATTTATATCTATCTTTAATCATCTCACTGAAATCAGTCGTCGTTATTTAGGAAAAACCATGACACACAAATATTGGGAATCGTCTCGACCTTTATTTGAATGGTTAGATAATTTTGCCATCACCTCATCAACAGAAATCATTTTTAAAGGGGAAGAAGAATTACAGACTATTTTAACATCAACTAAGTTTAAATGGTGTCAATCTTGGGTGATTACTTTTATCAAAAACTGTTCTCAAATTGTTCAAAATTATCCTCAAATGCTTGATAGTGAGTTAGTTAATTCTTTGATTTCGCAGAGTAATACTCAAGACAATACTAAAGACAGTCTGAATCACTTAACAAGTGTAAAATCTGAGCAACTAGAATTACTATCTGTTTAAAATTATTGTATTTATCTACAGTTTTTGTATTGTCCTTTTTTCTTGTTTTTTACATCTGATTGATAATTATTTAGTATATTTATACTGATTCAAGAAATCAGTTGAATAATTTAACTGCTCTTTCTCTTGTTCCTCACCTAGATATATACCTCCAATAATCATGATATATTGATTATTGGAGGTATAAAACTATGTTGAAGCAACTATCCACCATTTTCAATCGAATTCCTGGAAAGTTATTTTTATTATTGGGAGTAATTATTTTTGCTGCTGCAAATGCTGTCACTCGTCAGTTGATTAATTTAGGAGAACAAAATTTAATTGATGGTAGAAACCCAATTTCTTTTTGTAATGTGCTGTTTGTCGGGAATATCTGTGCTTTATGTTTACTAATTGTAATTTACAAAAATCAGTTATCTTGGAGAACTTTTAAGGAATTAAAGATTAAAGATTGGTTAGCTTTAATCGGTGTCGGTATTTTATCAGGTGCATTAGCTCCGGCATTATTTTTCTCAGCATTAGACCTAACTTCTGTTAATAATGTTATCTTAATTGGTCGTATTGAACCTCCTTTAACTTTAATGTTGTCTGTCTGGTTTTTAAAAGCAAGAATTAATAACTGGGTAGTAGTGGGTTCAGTGATTTCTTTTGCTGGGGTTGTGGTGAGTATTTTATTACAAGCTCCCCAGGAATCTATGGTAATAATGGGTCAAAATTTTACCCTTGGTAAAGGAGAATTATTAGCAATTTTGGGAGCTATTTCTGCTGTTTTTGCTAACCTTTTAACTAAAGTTAGTATTAGTCAAATTGCTCTCGGTGTCTTTACTATTATTAGAACTGTTTTAGGAACAGTTATCTTTTTTGTTATTGTGATTAAGCTGTATGGATTTTTCCATTTTGTTGATGTTCTTTCACCCTTTTTATGGCAATGGATGTTTATTTATGCAGCTATTATTGTTGTCGCTGGTCAATTATGTTGGTTTATGGGATTAAAATCAACAAAAGCGGCAGATATTTCTTTAGCCAATTCTTTTAGTCCTATTTTTGGTGTTTTGTTTGCTTATCTATTATTAAAAGAAATACCGACTGTTGCTCAATATATTGGGGGTATAATTGTTATTGTGGGAATTATGGTAAATCAGATTGGAGTCAATCGATTAAACCGAGAAAAGTTAGCTTCTTTTAGTTTAAAAGAAGAAGATATCAAAATAGGATTTAAAGGTATTTAAGGTTCATAAATAACTCCCATAAATAGAATATTTCCCGTTTTATTATCTCGAATCATAGAGAAAAATGGACGATCTACAATCAAAGAAAATCCTTTTTTTTCCCGATCAATAGAACCTCTTTGAATCATCAAAAACTCTTGAGAAGGGACTTCAACTCCTTTTTCATTAATCTCAAAAAATGTTTGATGTTTAATACCATTAACATAGGTAGGATGAGAACTTAAGGCCGCAAACTCTGCTTTTGAAGCATCAAACATAGTTGAAAATCCTAAGTCTTTCAAGGCGTTAGTCAAATCAATTTCATCATTCAAAGTAAAACGAGGTAAAGCCAATAATCCTTGATTGGGCCGAAACTGAGACAAGTGTTTAGCTAACTTTTTAGGGGTTAAAGTTTGGAGAAAATTATCTAAAGTATTTTCCAGTTTAGGGACAAACAAATACAAGCTAAAACGGCCATCCCCGTAGGGCAGTTCTACCCCTTTAAACTGGGAGGTTTCTAAATAATTATAAGTTCCTTGACGGGAGAGGAAGGGATAAGTTTTAACCGATTTATCCCTTAAATGAAAGGATTTATCCGTTGTCAAATTTTGATCAAAACCGATTTTCCAGACTCCTTGAAAATAAGCTGTATTGATGAGAAAAAGAACATCATCAGCTTGAGTTTGATTAATAATTTCTGGAATTGTCCGTTGTGTCTCTTCCGTAACCCAACGGTTGATAATCCCTCTTGCTTCAGAACTAGAAAAATCTAAATTCGTAATTTTGGCCTGATAATAACTACGATTGGTTTTCAGAAATTGATAACGAAAAGGGAACCCTTCTTTAGCCCATAGAGAATTAGTTGTGATCAGCCTATTATAAGGATCATAAGTGTTCAAATCCGTTTCTAAGGCATGATTGGCACGATTAAGAGTATCTATTTTGATACCTTTGAGAGCTAACCCTTGAGTAATTTCTTGTCTTGTGTTTCCCGTTGCTCCATTATAGAGCATAGATAAGGTGAGGGTAATACTGGTGGGGGAAATAAAGATATTTTCTGTTTTTCTGTTGTTGGCTAAACTCGTTAATAACTTAAAGCCAAATTCAACTTGTCGGTCAACTAATTGCCTTTTGTCAAGGGTTCGTTGCGGAAAAATCATTCTTGGGGAAACTTCTTGCAACCCTGGTACGTCACTAAGAATGCTGGAAAGGTATGTTTTTGAGAAAGCAATCAATCCACTGAAAATACAGATTGAGAGTAAGCCTATGGCTTTCGTCATTTTTAGAGTCCTCATCACCATCTATCCTAATTAAAATATGGCTTGGTTCACAGTGCTAAGTGTGAACGGGAAAGTATCTCGAATCATTAACCTCTATGTCATGATTTCTCTGAGTTGTCGAATGTTGGATACGCAATACCTCCTTATATGAGGATATAATTGATTGCTAAACATAAATCTAATAAATTGTAAATAAATAAGTATAACTCTCAAGGTATTTCTCCATGGGGATCAGCAACGGAGGTCAAGCAAAACTGTGAATATCCAAGAAATTATGAGCAAAGGCGGAATAGCCATGTGGCCCTTATTGATATTGTCAGTATTGGCCTTGAGTACCATTATTGAACGTTCTTGGTTTTGGGGGAGATTTTTGCTCCAAGAAGGGAAAATTCTGAATAGAATCTTAGAAACAGCCGCTCATAACTGGCATGCCACTCCCAAGGTTGCTAAAACTTATCAAAAACACCCTTTGGGTAATTTTTTTTATGGGCCTCTCAGGTTAAATAATCCTGAGCCAGAGGTTTTCCACTTAGCCCTTGAATCAGCCGCCGACGATGAATTGGCCATGATGAAACGAGGGGATAAAGTCCTAGAAGCCGTCATCGCCCTAGCCCCCTTATTGGGATTATTAGGAACGGTTTTAGGACTTATTACCTCTTTAGGAGACATCCAAATTAGTGATTTAGGAACCTCCTCCACCACCGGTGTTACCCTAGGGATTGGAGAAGCCTTAATTTCTACTGCCACTGGATTAATCGTTGCCATTATCAGTTTGACCTTTTATCGAATTTTTCAGTCTCTCTGGTTTAATCAGCTACGGATCTTTCGTAAAGCCGGGAGCGAGTTAGAAGTTATTTATCGCCAACGTTGGCTAGAGAGTGACGGTGATTTATCTCCTCTATCGGAGGATACTCCTTCAGAGTTTACTGAAAGTTTTGAACCATAAGCATTTATATACTCATTTTCTTTATAAAGCCCTATGACTTCCAGCACTAAAGCGTCTCGCAAAAAATTCCCTAACCGCCAGACTCATTCTCGCCCCTTAAAGTTGTGGCAAGATTCTTCTTCACAACAAGAAGTTCGCATCGAAATCTTACCGATGATCGATGTGATTTTTTGTATTTTGACCTTCTTTATTTTGGGTGCAGTGGGTTTATCCCGTCAGCAAGCCATTAGTCTAGACTTGCCCAAAGCGGGTTCAGGCACTCCCCAAATGCGAGAGATGTTAGTGGTGAGTTTAGATGATTTTGGTCAAGTGTATGTAGAAAAACAATTGGTCAGTCGTAATCAGTTGTTTAATCAGATTAAAAGTTACCATCAACTGAACCCCGAAGGATTAATGGTACTTCATGCCTCTAGAAACGCTAGTTACAACGAAGTCATTCAAGTTCTGGATATGTTACGAGAAGTAGGCGGCGATCGCGTTGCCTTAGCCACCTTACCAGGGGAAAATGAGACTAACCCCAACAGTTGGAATGATCCAACCCTCACGCCTTTGCCATCGGGTTATCCCAATAATTTACCGTCTACAATGCCTAATAACTTTCCTAACGGTTTGGGTAATTCTCCAACCACTCCTTCACTACCGTCTCCACCTAATGGGTCAACTCTTCCTCAAACCACCTTACCTAACAATTAACCCTTAACCGAAATACTGTATAATTAGAGGCTCCTCACTTAAGTCCTATTTTGCCCCTTGATCCTCGTGATCTCATCGGTCCAGTTAAGGTATCATCCGACAAGCTAATAACTGTTCTTCTAGAGCAGCAATCCGATTATAAGCTGCTGTTAGTTGAGCGGTTAAACGTCTGACCTGAAGATCCGTGGTTAATAGGGGCTCTTCTTCTGGGGCGATCAGTGTGTGACTTTCCCGCTCATCCAGTAAAATGTCTTTATGCTCCATCACTGACTGATAGTGGTTGGCTTTGGCTACACTGGGGGAAACAGAACGAGAAACATTTGCCATAGAAGGGGTTTGATTGGCAGTTTTCTCTTTGATCATGGCTTCATTAGGAAGCTGAGATGTTCCCATCTGTAGGCTAAGCTGTTCAACAATATGATGGAGTTGTGTAACTTTTAGATTAAGTTCATTGATTTGTTGTTGTAGCCCATCCATAAGAATGCCCATCACTAAATACTGTGCTATGTTTAATCCTAGAATTGCCTGAGACAGATAGTTGCAGATTCCTGATTCATTTAACGATTACTTCATTACTCTTCATTAAACGTAACTCTCGATACAGTCAATTTTATGCTTACCCGTCGTTCTTTTCTCACCACCACAGGAATAATAGCATTAGGCCATCTGTTGTCAGCTTGCTCTGATTCTAATGCTAATTTACGGGTTCTCTTGTTGCAAGGTTCTATTCCACCTCAATTATTAAAGGCTTTCCGTCAACAATTATCCTCACCTTCTTCTCTTGATTTTAAACCGCAAGGGCAATTAAAGGAATTATTTGAGTTACTGGAAACTTGGCAAGGGAAAAATAAGAATGAGGGTTTATTGAACAATTTACCGCAGATTCCTGTCATTAACCCTCCACCTCCTTCCCTCAGTGATTTTGTGACCTTAGGGGATGGTTGGTTAGCTCAGTCCATTGAACAAGGGTTAATTCAACCCCTTGATTTAGCATCGATTAACAATTGGCAAAATTTATCCCCTCGTTGGCAAAGGTTGGTGACACGGGATCAACAAGGAAAGCTAGATAATAAGGGTAACATTTGGGGCGCACCTTATCGTTGGGGAACTACCATGATTGCTTATCGCTCTGATAAGTTGGACTGGAAACCTCAAGATTGGTCGGATTTATGGGATGAGAGATTAAGCGATCGCCTTTCTATCATCAATCAACCTAGAGAGGTGATCGGATTAACTTTAAAAAAGCTCGGACAGTCCTATAATACGGCAAATTTAAAGCAAGTTTCTCCCCTAAAATCTGAGCTTTTAGCTTTACACAAACAAGTTAAATATTACAGCGATCGCCATTATTTACAACCTCTATTAGTGGGAGATGTTTGGGTTAGTGTTGGTTGGTCTAATGAGATTATTCCTCTCACTAATAAAAATCGTAATATTAAGGCCGTGATTCCTGCTTCTGGGACTGCTTTATGGTCAGATTTATGGGTACAACCTAAACAAAAAGAAGACAGATCAGGGTTATCAGAAACGGCTAAAGAATGGCTTGATTTTTGTTGGCAACCTCAAGCAGCTAATCTCATTTCTCTGTTTGCTGATGCTGCTTCTCCTGTCATTAATACCATTGATAAACAGGAACTTTCGCCAAAAGTTATTAATAATCCTTTGTTATATATTGATGCAGCTATTTTTGATAAGTGTGAATTTTTAGAACCTTTATCAAACCAAGTTCAAGAAGACTATATTAATCTTTGGAAAGAGGTTAGGAATAGTTAGTTTATGGTAGTTACCATACTTGTAATCTAGAAAGTTTTCTAGTTTTGGGAGTCAGGAGTCACGAGTTAAGGTTTAGATATTAGGTGTACTTCACTCGTTCAAAGAAACAGATAAATTGTTCAACATTTAGCTGAAATTTACGATCACAAAAAAACGCTACCATTGGTAACGTTTGTAAACACTAACCTCTACGTAAGTTCAATTAAAACCAGACAGAATCACTAATATTAAGGATAATTACTGCCGTAAGAAACAAGTTTTTGCATGATTTATCATTAATACTACGTAAAGCATACTACTAATATGTCAAAGATATTCTGTCTTGTAAACTGTTGAAATTACCGGTATTGTATTAAGCTTTAATAAATTTATTGAGCTATTTTTATCAAGTCAACTATACAATTCTTCTCTGAATTTGATGAAAACACAGTTTGAGAGGGTTATGCAGTTTTTCTCAATTATAGTAATTTTACGCAAGTTAGAAATCAGTTCAAAATCAGGAGTCTTAAACATTGATTCTCTCGTTACAAAAGACCCAACTCCGAACTCACGTTAGTATTAAATCCCACGGAATATTATCTATGTCAAGATATCCAGACATTTATGAAAAAAGACGATAAATCTTAATGTTTTCTTTATCTGTAGTCTTTTTTGTGCTACAAAATGCGGTGGGGTATACCCCCCAAAAAAATGAGCAAAAATGTGTTATTATAAATTTGGAGAGTAAAATAGAGATAGTATGTGTATATAAGGTAATCATTGATTTTATTCAATGGGACTTAATACAATCATTCAATAATCTATTAGGATGTTGACCGATGAGTCAGGTAAGATCGGGATTGACTTACCTTCATGAATACTCAGAAAGAGCGAATAGAGTAGATTCAGTTGTCTCTATTTGATCCTACTCTTTTTGGGGGCTAGATGGAAGAATCCCACGCGGTTCTACCCGTGGGAGTGTCAATACCAATGGACATTAATTAATTTATGTATGTGTTTTTATACTATTATATCCAACTTTCTAAGCTAAACTGATGAACTTGTCTGATGCGGAGCAAGTCTTTATCTCTAGAAACAATGGTTAAGTTTTCTTGAATAGCGGTTGCAGTAATCCATAAATCATGATCGCTAATTCCTAGTTGATTAATCTTTATTTTTCTTTTTTTTGCTTTTTCCTTGGGACCAAAGTGATTAATGATCTTCCCTTTTAAATAACCATAAATATTAGCGGTTTCTTCATTCAGAGAATAAAGATTAATATCGTTTAAAAATGCAGTCACTTTAGCTAAGTTTTCGTCTGGGTAGTCTGATTTTTGCGCCATAAAAATAAGTTCGCCACCCACAATAATATTAGTGAAAATGAAAGATTCACCGATCTGACTAATTTTTTAACAGAGGTTTTCATCTCCAAAGATAATACGACTACAATGGTTAGTATCTAGTAAATACACAGTTAAATATCAATTTGACTACGATTGTCATAAACTGCTTGTAAACATTCTTCTAAATCGTCTCCTTTCCAGGTTGCTTTATGTCTGAGGAAAGACTGACCAGAAGCAGGACATAAATTATCAGAAGCTTGTCTTTTTGTGATGTTTTTGTTGTTTTTGTTTTCTTTTTTAATTGCTTCAAGGGATGAATTTATGTCTGGATCTTCTACAACTGATTGCAGAAAAGTCTGAATAACTTTTTTGATTGCTTCCTGTTTCTCTGGGGTACTATTTCGGTAAGCTTTAGCAATTTCTGAGTCCACTTCAAAATTAATATTTTCCATCTTCTTTAAGATTATTAGTTTAAGGGTTTGTCCTGTACTTCAATCTTAATAGAATGGCTTTTATGATGTCAATAATTCCTTTAATTTAAACATTGTAGAGTGGGCAATAGCAAAGGATAAAATGATCTAGAGAGAATCTGTTATCATTGCCCACCATTGTTTATTCTCGAAAAATTGCCTTAAACTCTTCATCCTCCCGAATCGTATCAAAGTCTGTATCTATTTTTGCCATGTCTTTATATTTAACATCAAGGTTAATCGCTGTTTGTAAATTTTCGATGGCTAATTCAATGTTATTTTGTAAGGCATAACAGCAAGCTTTATTGTAGTAAGCACTAGGATCATCTGGTTGAATTTCTAATGCTTTGTGGTAGGATGCGATCGCCTCATCAAACTGTCCTAAGTTACCTAAAGCTATCCCTCGGTTATTCCAAGCTTCAACCTCATCTGGTTTAAATTCTAAAGCTTTATTGTAAGAAGCGATCGCCTCATCAAACTGTCCTAAGTTAAATAAAGCTACCCCTCGGTTATACCAAGCTTGATCATCATCAGGTTTAATTTCTAAAGCTTTATCGTAAGAAGCGATCGCCTCATCAAACCGTCCTAACTTACCTAAAGCATTCCCTCGGTTATTCCAAGCTTGATGATCATCAGGTTGAATTTCTAAAGCTTTATCGTAAGAAGCGATCGCCTCTTCAAACTGTTCTAAGTTACCTAAATCACTCCCTCGGTTATACCAAGCTTGATGTAAATCTGGTTTAATTTCTAAAGCCTTATCGTAAGAAGCGATCGCCTCATCCAACCGTCCTAAGTTACCTAAAGCATTCCCTCGGTTATTCCAAGCTTCATCTTTATCTGGTTTAAATTCTAAAGCCTTATCGTAAGAAGCGATCGCCTCTTCAAACTGTTCTAAGTTACCTAAATCACTCCCTCGGTTATACCAAGCTTGATGTAAATCTGGTTTTAATTCTAAAGCCTTGTCGTAGGATGATATTGCCTCTTCAAACTGTTCTAAGTTATGTAAAGCAACCCCTCGGTTATTCCAAGCTTGATAATCATTTGCTTTCAATTCTAAAGCCTTGTCGTAGGATGATATTGCCTCTTCAAACTGTTCTAAGTTACGTAAAGCAACCCCTCGGTTATACCAAGCTTGATGATAGTCTGGTTTCCATTCTAATGCTTTGTCATAAGAAGCGATCGCCTCTTCAAACTGTTCTAAGTTACCTAAATCACTCCCTCGGTTATACCAAGCTTGATAATCATCTGCTTTCAATTCTAAAGCCTTGTCGTAGGATGATATTGCCTCTTCAAACTGTTCTAAGTTACGTAAAGCAACCCCTCGGTTATTCCAAGCTTGATGTAAATCTGGTTTTAATTCTAAGGCCTTGTCCCAAGATGCGATCGCTTTATCTAACCGTCCTAAGTTACCTAAAGCAACCCCTCGGTTATACCAAGCTTGATCTTTATCAGGTTTAAAGTTAACAGCTATTTGACAACAATCAAATGCTTGCTGATAAGCTTGTAATTCATGAAAATTATTACCTAAACCCCATAAAAATAAATCACAACTCAAGTCAGGATCATCTTCTGTGACGATCATTTCTGCTTCCGTTTTAGCTTGTTCTAAATAATTCAACTGTTGAGATGGGTAACAGCGTTTTGATTTATATAATAATGCAGCAAACTTCGCCATTCCTGTCAACTGATTAAGATGACGGAAACAACGAGTTAGGATTTTATCAATATCCGACTGTTCTAAATCATACTGTTGAAAATATTCATAATCTAGGGGACATTCTTCTAAGACAGCATAACCAACGGAAACAGCAACAATCATTTCCCTTAAACACTGTTTTAAAGGATAAATCAACATAGCATTTTTATCACTGTGTATATTCACTTCATTAATAATTGTATCCACTGAACTTTTAACAATTTCATCCTGTTTAAAATAACGTGACGTAAACAAATAAGAAATTAATTCAATTTCACTGTTTGCTGTTCCTGCATATAATTGATGATAGAGAAATTCACTGGTATAGTCTCGCCAATGAGGATTATCATATTGTTGTGCAGGAGAACTATTGGCAAAAAGTTGTTCATTTCTCTTCTTTTTAAAATAGTCAGCTAACTGTTGATGAGTTTGTCTAAATTCTTGTTCATTTTCTCGCCAAAATTCCTGTCTAAATACATCCCTTGCAAAATCATCTAAACGATATTTTCCGTTAATACATTCCACAAAATCTCGTTTAACTAACCATTCATAACAGTTTAGTTTTTCATCCACTGCTTTATCAAAATCCAAACTATCTTGTTGCTCCATTAAACATTTTATAATTTGTTGTTCAAACCAACGACAACAAGCTGCCAGAGAAATTACTTGTTTTTGTATCTTATTTAAACCTTGCAGTAATAAACTAACAATATCTTGATTTAATTCGGAGAAATCAATGTTTTCTTTTTTCTCTCTTCTTTCTCTAATCTTATCTAAATAATAAGGCAAACCCTTGGTTGTTTTAAATATTTGTTTAATGGTTGAATCATCTCTGATATCAATTTGTTGTAAATAAGTTGTTGTTTGTGGTTTATCAAATCTTTCCAAAGAACGATCATAAATCAAGTTAGTATCTTGTTGTAATTTTCGCCAGGATTCCTTTTTTAAGATATTATTTCTTCCTGCAATCATCACATAAATCTTACTGTCAGTAAATTTACTATTCCCAATTAAATATTTCCACACCCAAGCATCAATATCAGTAGAAACCTTTTCATAAGTATCCAACACTAAAATCACTGGTTTTTTACGCTGCTGACAAGACTCCAGAAATGCTTCAGTTAGCTTCGGTAACGGTTCTAACATCAACTCCTTTAACTCTCGCTTATCTTTCGTCTTTTTATGCTGTTGTAATAACTGTTTAACCCGATCTGCTTCCGATAAAATCATTCCCCCAACCTCAACAGCAGTTTCAGCCGTTTTTTTAACAACAGCTTCAGGAACAGCAGCAGTGGCAGGATTGAACTTCCTTAATGCACTTGCACCCTCACCAATCAAACGTTTTACTAATTTTTGCTGTTCAGCATCAACCTCTTTTTTTCCTTCGATGGGTGTCTTTTCTAACTCATTAATGGTGTCCCAATATTTTTGATAAAGTTCTTGAAATGGATCATTAGAAAAGAATCTATTGGGTAAAAATGTGTTATCAGGTAACTGTTTATATAACACATTCATCAATTTAATACTGTTTTCAATTCCTGCTGTTCTTCCAAAAGACACCATAGTAAAATCAGCAATATTTTGATGATCCTCTGCTAATTTCAGAGTTAAGGTGGTCTTACCCACTCCTCCAATCCCCCAAACTTGAAAGACATAATATTTCCGTTGAGGGTTATTGTCTTCTAGTTGGTTGATAAAAGTGTTTTCTAACGCTTCAGCATCTTCACGGGAGATATAAGGAAAATTGAACATTTGATTGTTATGAGTTCGGAGTTATGAGATAAGTTGATCTCATTAGTTTCAAAAAACGATCAATTTTGACGTATAACGTTATCCGTCAAAAAAGGTGGCCTGCGACGGATGATTATCTTCTTGTTATCCCCTAAATTATAGTCGTCTAATCCACCCTAAAGTATGAGCCGTCAAAAAACGTAGGCCGATGCACTCCTCACCTGACAAAGATTAATTTTTCCCTTTCAAACTCTTAGCTAAAGCTTTAAATTGTTGCTTCAAATAGTCAACATTTTGCTCATTGTCTCCATATCGCCAACTCACATAAGCATGAGAAATCTCATCAATGATTTCTGCTTGTTCTTGGGGATGTTGCTGATAGGAAACTTCTACATATTCTAGAGGAGTTTGGGCCGAATGTTTAGGATAACCTTTCGATTTTAATACCCGTAACATCTCCTGATAAAGTTGCACCATTGGTGGTAACTTTGCTAGACGACGATAATAGCCTAATTTCTTTAACTGTCCCCATCCTAACCAACCTAAAAAGCCAAAAACAACCGCTAACAAAATACCTACTAACGTCCCAATTAAACCACTCGAAATAAACCGCCATAACCATCCCAAGAAACTAATAAACCCGACAATGACTGTATTCCAAATAGTATTGAAAAACCCGACTAAAGGAGATGGCAAAAAACCTGCAATCCATTTCCAAAATTCCTTTAAAACACTAAAGGTTTGGTCTTCTTCTGGAGAAGGAGGAAATAATTTATGACCCGGAATAGGATCAAACGCATACCAACCAAAATAAGGGAAATAAACCTCAGTTAACGCATAAGCATCTGTATTTTTTACCACATAAAATCCAGTAAAAGGGTTGAACTTTCCTGGAGCAAAACCCACCGTTAATCTAGCAGGAATATCCACAGAACGTAACATAACAGTTAAAGCAGTCGAAAAGTGATCCGGTAATCCTCCTTCATTGTCAAATAAGAAAGCTTCAACTAAATCTTTATCCTCATCAATAAAGGGTAATTCTGACTTTAATTGATACCTTTGTTTGACTGCTTGGGTTAAGAATAAAACTGCTTCATAAGGTGAGTTAAATGGTTTCTCCGAGGTATCAAGAATCTCTAGGGTTTTTTTACGAACTTTCTCCTTAATTTCTTCAGGAAGATTGAGATAAGTTTCTTCAATTTTCTTAGAATAATCAGGAGGAGATTTTTGTAACATTGTCCGATCTCGATAAGGGACAGATGAAACAACCGTATAGGTTAATCCTTCTAATAAACCCACCGGCGAGCGCAAATTATCTAATTTATCATAGCCAATCTCTTTAGCAGGAAAATAGATTTGTTTCGGGGAAGAAAGCGAAGGAATAATATTCGGTAAATCTGCCACTGCTGTGTAACTCTGAATAACTTTTTTAGTTTTCATTGCAGTAGCAACAGAAGGAATAAAAAACCGATAAGACCAAGGATTTTTAGCAATGGTTTCAAACTCTTGTTCCTCAGTAATTTCCCATCCTTTTCCTGTATAGCGATCGAAAGATAACGCTTTCCAAAAACCAGGAGCCTGAGAACGGACTCTCATGACAATTTTTGGCTTCATTTCTCCCTGTAGATTTTGATTAATCTGAGTATTAAAACCATAATATTGAGTATTATCGGCTTCCTCTTGTACTTCTCCATTTCTATTATTTCCCTGTGATTTTCCTCCTTTTTTTTCTCCTGTTTTATCGTAACCTGGGTTAATGATACTATTATTTTGTCCATTAAATTGCTGACTTTCTGCATCCACAGGACTATCGACAGGAAAGCTTTGTAATTGATAGCCTTGAAACCTTGGCATCAGCATAAAAATACTCAAGCCAAACAACAAAGTAATCATCACTAATAGGCTAATTCCTTTTAGAGAAAAAGAGGAATAAGTAGCCTGTTTTTGTTTATTTTTACGCAGCTTAAAACCTTGTTTAACTTGCTGATCAACCGTTTCTAAACCTAAACGAGAACGATAATCTAACACCAAAGTCGGAATAGCTAAAATCAAAAAGACCAACAACCAAGGGGCAAAAGCAACCGTTTGAGAGATAGTCCCCGCTACCCCCAATAAAATTAAACCAATCACCATTGAATACCCTAAATCTTTCCGTCTGGGTAAATCAAAACTGTGTAAAACTTGTAACTGTACTAATAACTCCGCCAAAACTAAACGACTATCATTAAGATTTTGGGTTAAGCGGAGCAAAAAGAAACAGAGTACCATTAACATGGCGATCGCTAGAAAAAATTTGAGAGTAATATTGCGAGATTGGCGACGATACCAACTCCAAACAGCCCCAATAATACTTAAAGGAATAGCCCAAAGACTCATCTGGGTTCCGGCGGCAATATCAGTGGCAATAATTCCAACAATCACTAACCCTTGTACTAGAATACGAAAGATAACAGATTCTTCCGTTTTTAGGGGAGTTGTGGATTGAATTTGTTGTTGAAATTTTTGAAATAAGGATAATGGTTTTGTGGAGGCGTTTTTCATACAACAAGCACCGTCAAATGTTGCAAATAATTTATGTTTCTTAACAAGCTGGATGTTGATGAATAGCTCGTTAAGACAAGAAGGCTACAAATTAAAGATTTCCCTGGATTGATCCTAACAGTTAAAGTTAAAATAGTAGGAAATTTATCACAAAAATTGGCAAATTAACCTTGATAGCTTCCGCTACCCTTTTAGAAACAGAAGAATTAAAAACCCCATTTGACATCATTGTAGTGGGTTCAGGGGCAGCCGGACTCTACGCAGCCCTCTGTTTACCCACTCACTATCGTATTGCACTGATTACGAAAGATACCTTGAAAACCGGTGCCAGTGATTGGGCCCAAGGAGGTATTGCCGCAGCCATGGCCCCAGATGATTCCCCCACCTTTCATCGGGAAGATACCCTCAAAGCCGGAGCCGGTCTGTGCGATGACAAAGCAGTAGAATTTTTAGTGGACCATGCAGCCACCGCCATCGACTCCTTGGTCAACATGGGAGTTGCCTTCGATCGCAAAGGGGAACAGCTAGCCATGACATTAGAAGCGGCCCATTCCCATCCCCGTGTCCTTCATGCCGCCGACACCACAGGCAGAGCCATTGTTGCCACCTTAACCGAGAAAGTGCTGCAACGCCCCAACATTAGCATCATTGCTCAAGCGATCGCCCTGCAATTATGGCTTGATCCCCAAGAACAAAGCTGTCAAGGATTGAGTATTCTCTATCAAAGTCAAATTCACTGGATTCAAGCAGGGGCAGTTATTTTAGCCACAGGAGGTGGTGGCCAAGTTTATGCCCAAACCACCAACCCCACCGTCAGTACAGGGGATGGAGTGGCCTTAGCTTGGCGTGCCGGGGCCATCGTCAAAGACTTGGAATTCTTTCAATTTCATCCCACTGCCTTAACCAAACCCGGCGCACCTCATTTTTTGATTAGTGAAGCGGTGCGAGGGGAAGGCGCGCATCTAGTGAATGAGCAGGGAAAACGCTTCGCCTTTGATTACGATCCTAGAGGAGAATTAGCCCCTAGAGATGTGGTCAGTCGGGGGATTTTTCATTACCTACAAACCCAACAAACCGCTCCCACACAAGCCCATGTCTATCTCGATTTACGTCCCATTGCCATCGAGCAGATTCGTCGCCGTTTCCCTAATATTATTCGTGTTTGCCAAAAATGGGGAGTAGATGTCTTTAGCGAACCCATTCCCGTTGCACCAGCAGCCCATTACTGGATGGGAGGGGTTAAAGTTGATTTGAATAATTCTACCTCCATTAGGGGACTTTATGCCATCGGAGAAACAGCCAGTACAGGGGTTCATGGAGCCAATCGTCTTGCCAGTAATTCTTTGTTAGAGTGTTTAGTATTTGCTGCTCAATTATCCAACCTCACCGTGACGACTCCCTCCCCTATCACCCAGGAACCTCAACTTTTGATCAACCATCAACAAGATTGGGATCAAGAAATGGAAACGATTCAGCGCATCCGTCAGGACTTGCCTATTCTCATGTGGCAAAGTGCTGGTATTTCCCGCCAACACAGCACCTTAGAAGCAGCGATCATGACAGTCAGGCAGTGGCAAGAGCAAATGAGAGCCTTAGCTATGAGCAAGGCCATTTTTCAGTTAGTCCCTGGCCAATCTGTTAAATTTAAACAAACTACCGCCCAAGTTCAGTTACGCGCTTGCGCTGAAACCCTCAATCTTCTCGATATTGGTTATTTAATGCTTAAAAGTGCCTTATTTCGCACTGAAAGCAGGGGAGGTCATTATCGAGAAGATTTTCCTCAGCCGTCTCAACAATGGGAATATCATACCCTCATTTGTAGCGATCGCTGGTGGAAAGGTGATATTAATTGAGTCACAACCTGCTTCAAGGTTTAAGCTATTGATAAAAAAATTTTCAAGCCCTGCCTTTAATTCTATACTATGATTCACTATCGTTTATCTCTATTAATAATCATCTGTTTATCCGCTTGGGGGTATCCCTCTCTCAATGCTGCTTCTGCAAGGGCTTTCCATAGTAATGATACCAAAAGCAACATCCAATATATTGCCCAAGGGCCTAACTCTGATGCTTCCTCCCCTTCCCCAGGGTCCTCTGCTTATGATCAAGCCATGCAAGCAGGATATAAAGCGACTAACGAAAAAGATTACCAAGCAGCACAAAAACACTTTAAAAACGCTCTCGAAGCTCGTCCCAATGATATTTATGCCCAGCAAGCTCTACAAAACATTGAATTTTACTTAGCGAAACAAAGCAATTCTTTGAGTCCCATGACTCTTGGTCTGTGGATCGGTTTATTGGTGCTTGTTATGGCCATGGCTGTAGGGTTATGGTTCTATTCACGTCGTTTTTCTGCCTACTCTCAAGAAAAGTTGGAAGAAGACTTATTAAATCCCCAGAAAATTCATGAATTTGAAAGCAATACACAACCAGAGAATAATATCATCCCAGAAAGTAAGACAGAAATATATACTGAACCGGAAACAGAGCAGCCATTGACAACTGAATTATTAAACAGATTAGACTCACACAACCCCTCAGAGATTTCAGGAGACAATCCAGAGACAACTACCGCACTACCCGTTCAAGCAACCACTCGTATTCCCAGTGGCGATTATGTAGAAACCTTACTAGACGAATTAAGCGAAACCGAGCCCAAAAAACGTCGACAAGCCATTTGGAAATTAGCTCAAAAAGCCGATTCTAGAGCCATGAAACCTCTGGTTGATTTGATGATTGATAGCGATTCCCAAGAACGGAGTTTAATCTTAGAAGCTCTCTCTCAAATTAGTGCCAGAACCCTCAAACCCATGAATCATGCTTTAACCATTTCTTTACAAGATAAAAACCCCCAAGTGCGTAAAAATGCCATTCGAGATTTAACCAGAATTTACGAATTAATGTCCCAAATCTCTCAACTTCTTTGTCATGCCATTGATGATAGCGATCGAGAGGTTCAGGACACAGCAAAATGGGCAATTAATCAGTTAAATGCCCAAATTCCTCCCCGTCTCGATATCCTTGCAGAGGGTAATTCTGCTGAGGTCACTGTTGAAGAATCCTATTCTGAAACAATGGAATAAGTATGTTTACTTATTGGTAAATATTAAGCCTTGTTTAAATTTTTATTTTTGATGAATCAACTTTGAAAAGTATAGCTATCATTACAGACATAAAACCTTACTCCATAGAAAAGTGTCATGAATTCATCAATATTAAAGTCATATAAATTATTGGCTTCTTTGACCACAGCTACCTACTTATTAACCATGACCATTACTCCTCCCGCTTCTGCTACGTCTTTAAGGCAGTATAAAAATATCAACGCTAAACAATTTCATGAATGTATAAAACCCCCTAGTTCTAATGGCTCTGAACAAGGTTGGGCTGATTATCATGGTGAAAATCAAGGAAAAGTTGAGCTAAAAGTTAGAAATCAACCGATGATTTCTGATGGGACAGTTGCCGCTACATTAACTTATCAATTTGAACCATCAGAAGAGTTGTTAACCTTAGAAATTAAGCAAAAGACTAAATTTATGTTCGGTATGATTGAAGCTTCAAATGAACAAATCTGGGAAGGATTTGACGGTTTAGTCACACAATGCCGAAAAATTAACTAACCCAACTATTTGGCTATAATTAGGGTTTTGATATTAACAAAACCCGACTCATCCTTAAATTAAGACTATGGTTTCTTAATTCGATTAATAGCAGTTTTGGGTTCAATAGACTTTCATAGCAAAATAAAAATTCCCCCCACAGTTCCCACACTCAAGTTAACTAAAATATTGATACACCCAATTGAAAAACCCTATAAAAGGGGAAGACTTTAAAGCCTAATTTTTGCTAAACTGTTAAAAGTAGTATCTGCTTAATTAACTTTATGAGACCAACTCCTATCCCTCCAAAACCTGGCCAAGAATCTGTTTGGGATTATCCTCGGCCTGCTATTTTACAAGATACAGATAAACACCTCAAAGTTATTTGTAATGGCATTGTCTTAGCCGAAACCAGCAAAGGAAAAAGAGTCTTAGAAACCAGCCATCCTCCTACTTATTATTTTCCCCCCGAAGATGTTAAATTAGAGCATCTCACAGAGACTCCTCGACAAATTTCCTGCGAGTGGAAAGGAAGATATCTCTACTATGATATTAGCATCGGGGGGAAAGATATAAACTATGGTGCTTGGCGATATTTTCAACCCACACCTGACTTTGTTGATATTCAAACTTACTATGCTTTTATTCCTGCTTTGATGGATGCTTGTTACGTCAATGATGAGTTAGCAACTCCTCAAGCTGGTGATTTTTATGGAGGGTGGATTACTGCTGATATTGTGGGACCGTTTAAAGGGGGACCGGGGACTTGGGGATGGTAAAAAACAAGCTAAAAGGTACAAGAGTAGGTTGAAATGGATACTATCAAAAGAAAATGAAAATTCAAAGCATTAAAATAGATAATTTTACTATTCATGAACATCATCTAGATATTAGCTATTATGCTGATGAATTTCGCTTTTCTACTAAAATATTCTATCATGATGTATCGTTTTCAAGACTGATAGAAAACTATTCCCAATCTTTAATCAATCGAATTGTAGCCCATATTGCCTTATTTGAAGGTATGAAATTATGTTCTCTATTTCCTAAATATTATGATATTTCTAACATTGTTGAATATTTAGAAGAACCTGTTTTAGAACTATTTGTTAAAATCTATCAAGGGGTATTTGGGCAACATTGGTATGAAAATAATGTCACAGATTATCTGCAACCAGAAATTATTTATTCAGGAAAGTTAGGCATTCATCACCCCGTTGAAATTTTAGGCAGTAATAAGACCATATTAACAGGTTGTGGTGGGGGAAAAGATAGTATTGTTGCCATGAAACTGCTGCAAGAAGTAGAGATTCCTTTTGCTTCTATGCAATATTCCCATACGGTTTATGGTAAAGCAGATTTACAGCATAATTTAATTAATCAAGTCTTAGAAAATGTTAGCCTAGTTGAACAACATAAAATTTCGATTTTTGATGATTTTATCGATTTTCCTTTCTTTGACTTATATTTCCCCCAAAATTCAGGAATTACTGCCCCAGAAACTCCCGTTTCCGTCTTTGAATCACTAATTTTAATGTTAGGGAAAGGATATCATTATCTATCTCTTGCTCATGAAAAAAGTGCAAATATAGGTAATTTATTTTGGACAGAAATCGGCAAAGAAGTTAATCATCAATGGGGAAAAAGTCTTGAAGCTGAAAAAATGTTAGCTGAATTTATTCAAAATAATCTTTTATCTAATTTTCAATATTTCAGTATTCTACAACCTATCTATGATATCCGAATTTTTGAGAAGTTAAGCAAATATCCCGAAGTTTTATCGAGCATACATTCTTGTAATATTCAAAAACCTTGGTGTAAAAAATGTCCTAAATGTGCCTATGTTTGGTTAGGTTTTATGGCTTTTTTAGATCCAAACATTGTCGACAACATTTTTAGAAAAAACTTATTTGACGATGATGATTTAATCCCTACCTTTCGCCAAATGTTAGGATTATCAACTCATACTCCCTTTGAATGTATTGGGGAAATTAATGAAAGTCGTTTGATGATGAAAAAATGTTTAGAAAAAGGACTATCCGGCAAAGCATTAGATATATTTGCCCAAGAAATATTAACAGATACTTCCATTGATTGGCAAAAAATTGAGGAAAAATATAATTCTGTTTATACCCAGGAACATATCATTCCAGATTGGTTATTTAATCAAATCAAGGAAAAACTATAATATGAAATCTTAAGCGATCGTAGGATGGGTTACTGGAGTTTAGACTAAACACTCATACTGTACAGTGTCGAACCGAAATTCTGACTCACTCCGAAAATTAGCGATCGCCGATTAGACTAGACTCCAGTTCCAAGCCATAATCTTTTATGGAACAAAAGATGTGCGGAATGTGGGATCTATGCCCTTCTAGGATCAGTCTGAGATAAAGCAAAGGAGATGCCAGGCGATCATGGGGACAATCTACCAATTGCCCTCTGCGGTTCATAATCTACAAATTATTGGCGAAGCAACTAAGCAAATTCCGTCTGGAGATTAGGCAAAAATATCCCTCAACTGAATGGCGAAAAATTGCTGGCTTAAGAGATATTATTGCTCATAGTTACTTTATGGTTAATTCTAAGATTGTTTGGGATATCATTCCCACAAAAATTTAACCACTTTATAAGACTGTTGAATTAATTTTAGAGGATGAATTTTAAAATCTGATAAAGGGGATAGTGCCACTCCTTTGTCTGGGATTGTTTGTGTCACCATCAAGCCAGTTCTCGTCCGAGTTATTGGGAGCGAGATTCGGATTTATCTGAGTTGAATCTGGTTCCAAGGGATATTCATAATCATTACTCGTATCCCCTTCTACTTCCCAAGGGTTGAGGTTCTCAGAGATACCCGATTCAATGCCACCCCCTTCTAATGGCTTAAAGTCCGTTTCCTCGTTGGTAAACGAAGGTTCTGCCGTCTCTAAAGCTATAGATAATGGAGTCATCGCCAAAGTCCCCATCAACATGAGAGCCATTCCTACTGACCACTGTTTCCACATTCTCATCACCACCATAATATCCTCACTTCTCTCCATCATAGCCTACCTTGCCATGATAGTTACCAATCTTCCCATATTTCTCGAATAATCGACAAAGCACCTGGGAGTCTTGCCGTGTTTCGACCCCAAGTGCTTTGTACAAACTCTCTCACACCACGAATAACTGAATTGTTATCAGTCTTAAATTAATACTAGCACCACTCAAATTTCAGTATCAATCACTATGACAGTTTGAGGATTGTCCTAAGCCATTGGCCTTGCCGGATGGGGAAAGAATCATAGAAGGGCCCAGAGCGATCCGCAAGCGGATCTGGCGGAGCCAGCGCGCAGAGCAATTTTCCCTAATTCAGAGCGAAATCAATTACTCAATTTTTCTTCAACAATTCAGTAAAATTTCTCAGGTCAATAATGAGGATGTCATTTAACTTATAGACAGAGAATTATGTTGATTTTTAAAATTTTAAATGCTTACCAAGCCAAGTTTATTAATTCGTTATTTATTTTGTTTATGCTTAGTGACTGGGTATAGTTAATACTTAATAATTACCCCTTATTATATTGCTAAATGAAAGGGCGATCTCTCTCCATTTTTTCCCCCCTATATTTATGGAAGAGAAAGCGATCGCCGTTCTATTAAACAAAGCTGAAACTGATACCGACATTAGAGAACAGGGTAGAGGCACTAATATCTTCTACTATGGCAATCAGTTCATAAGAATTCTGGGATTCGTTGACATAAATGGCTGTGCCTGAAGGCATTCCCCATGGAGAAGACCCTAAGCTATAGGAGCCTCTATGAAGCTCAATGACATCCTCCCCTACTTTAAAGTCTTTAATCAGTGCATAATCTGCCAAACCTCGGTTATTGAGCAAATCGTCGTTGTAGTAAGCTTGAGACTCATCTCCTAGAACAAAGACATCGCTGCCGGAACCCCCGAACAAAATATCGATTTCTCCTTTTCCCGCATTGGCCATGGTGGGGTCGACTCCCACCAGCACATCGTTACCATCTCCCCCCTGGAGGATATCATTTCCTACTCCCCCGTTGAGGTTGAGATTGGTTGGGTCTGAAGTGACAGGGTCTGGAGAAGTGGAACCTTCTGTCGTATCTGCCACGTACTCCCCAGGATTCGAATCTCCCGCAGCGAACACTTGAGTCCAGTAGTGTTTATAATTGAAATTTCCCGTATCATTGGCTAGATAAGCATATCCCAATCCCATGTGAGTATAGTTGGGATTCAAAATATTGGCGCGATGGCCGGAACTGTTCATCCAGGCGTTGAATACCTCCTCTGCACTGGTTTGTCCGGCGGCTATGTTCTCCCCGACGGTTTTCCACTGATAGCCGAACTCCGTAACTCGTGTACTGACAGTTGAGCCATTCTCAGGATCTGTATGACTGAAAAAATCTCCACTAGCCATCCGATTAGAATATTGATCAGCAGCTTGATCCAATTTCTGGGATAGACTTAGGGACTGGAGCCCTCTCTTAGACCGTTCTTGATTAACAAGTTCGAGAAGTCTCTGATCGAATTGATCTGTTGCTATTGGTGTCATGGGTATTACTTGTGATTCAAAAAGTTGAATTTTCTTTGATTACTACCATACTTATTTTTTGAGAATTTCCCATGAGTAAAAATCGATAAAAAAACAACAAGACTACCGTTAATTAGCCAGAAATTTACGTAAGTAATCAACGAATACTTACTCAGTATTTCCACCATTAGCTATAAGGAAAATAGAACTTAATGGCACTCTAAATAAGGATTAGGAATATACTGAGAAGATTATTATTTTCCAATAAAGATATGTTAAAAGATTGGAATTAGATCAAAAGTCATCTCAAGGTTGATAGGCATTACTGATAAGCTGCTCACTTAAACGAATAGGGTCACTTTGTTCTTCCGTCGCTAATTGTTGTATTTTTTGATATAAATCGATCGGAATTTGAAAATCAATGAATTTAGTGGTCATCGTTTTTTTATGGTATGCTTGAATATTCTTTCTAACCTGAATTCGATCTAAGAAAATTTGTCTCCAACTTACTCCAGTTATAAGTCTCAAACCCGCATTGTCTCGTTTAAAAAATTATAACTGCGAACTGCGAACTCAGGTTTGTGCAACTATGTCCTGGGGGGGACGCACACAACACGAAAACCAACGTAATCGCGCGCGTAGGTGACGCTGCGACAGGCAGAACGGCAAACGAGCGGAAGACTGAAGAACGAACCGCCTCTGGATACACGACGACGCTTATCTGTCAATAGTTCTTTAATATTCTTTACGATATCGTCATAGTAATCTTCCTGCTGATTTTCTTTATCACACACACTGCCATCATTAGGTGCGCCATTATAATCACTATGCCAAGGATCTAAGCACCATTCCCAGACATTTCCGTGCATATCACTTAACCCAAAATCATTAGCCACACCAAAGAAATCCACATCCGTTGTTTCTCTTCGATACACCCCTTTTTCTCCTCTCCCATAAGCCCCATAATCATCGACTGAGCCATTATAATTAGCTAAGTCCGTTGATATGGTTTCCCCAAAGTGAAAGGGGGTTGTGGTTCGGGCACGGCAAGCATATTCCCATTCTGCTTCACTGGGTAAGCGATAATTCCGTTTAGTATGGACTGATAACCGAGCGCACCATTCTATGGCATCATGCCAGCTTACGTTATCAACAGGTCGCTTATCCCCTTTAAATCTAGATAGTTCCGAGTCAAGCTCTCTCTCTATCTGTGGCATAGCAGCAACCGCTTTCCATTGCGCTTGAGTGATAGGATAACGTCCCATGAAAAATATCGGTACTGTTACTTGATGTTGTGGCCTTTCACGATCAAGACTATCTTTTTCTGATTCAGGAGATCCCATGATAAAGGTTCCAGAAGGGATGAGAATCATATCTAAGGGGACACCGTTTAAATCTTCGACAAAATACTGAACCTGTTGCTCATGGGTAACAATATTGAACTTGGCTACCATTTTTCTACTCAAAAACCAAATTAATCAAACAATAATTATCTAAATCTCCTTTAAATTCCGCCATTAAAAAATCTTCACTTGTAGATTTATTAGTTCCTTTAAACATTCCAAAAGACATTATTTTTGGAGTTGCTGGGGTGGAGCTAGTTTCTAAAAATGTAATAATAACTGGACTTTCTTCTATATTATTGGGAATTTCTAAAAGCCCAATCTGCCCTTTTTTATAAATTCCTTCAATTGATTGAAGCATCGACTTATTTTCGTTTTTTTTTAATTAAAATTTTTTTACTTTTTCTATCACTATAGCCCCACACATTATGGTTAGGACGTTAATGAGATTCCTCGTTCCTCGGAATGACAGTTCAAGATACACAAAATGTTCTAACTAATTTTTGTACTGCTAGATCACAATTCTACCTCATATTTAACTATCTCAAAAAACACTTCAGACTTCTGTGCCATAGCGCCGGAACGGAGTGAGGAACTTCATTTACTGGGGGGGGACGAACACAACACGAAAACTATAGGGGTTATCGCGCTCGTAATAGTGGTTGCGATAGGCGGAACGGCAATAACGCGGAAAAGAGTCGTACGAACCACCCCTTACTACATGATTTCGCTCATCTGTCAATAGTTGTTTAATATTCTTTACGATATCTTGGGATAAACCTTCCTGCTGATTTTTTTCATCCCAGACATTTCCATCATTAGGTGCGCCTTTGTAATCATCATGCCAGGGATCTAAGCACCATTCCCAGACGTTCCCGTGCATATCGTACAAACCAAAGGCGTTCGGTTTAAAAGACTTTACAGGGGTCGTGTTGCCTCGGTATTCCCCTTTTGGTTCATCCGCATAAGTTTCATCAGCATCATAATTAGCTAACTTATCAGTGATAGTGTCTCCAAAGTGAAACGGAGGATATACTTTAGTGTTAATAGCATTTTCCCCTTCTGTGTCTTCACGATCAGACAAAGGCACTGGTGGAGACTGAAAACCACGGCAAGCGTATTCCCATTCGGCTTCTGACGGTAAACGGTATTGTCTCGCAGTATATTTTGATAAACGGGCGCACCATTCTATGGCATCACCCCAGTCAATATTCTCAACAGGGTTATCGTCTCCTTCAAAGTATGACGGGTTTGGGTTGAGTTCTCGTTTCACTTGAGGTAAAGAAGCGATCGCCCGCCATTGTGCTTGAGTGATGGGGGTTTGACTCATGTAAAAGGGGGCAATGTTCACCAGATGTTGTGGGCTTTCAGCATTCCATCGCCCTTCTTCATTCTCATCAGATCCCATAATCAACTCTCCTTCTGGGATGTAGATCATGGTTATAGGTTCTACGGTTTGCGTTGTTTCCGTTGTGCTTTGCTCAGAAATTTGTAACTCTAAAAACTCTTGATAGTAATCAGCTTGACACTGTTTAGTCTCAATTATTTCACCAAGCCTATTAACAAAAATTGTTTTAAAATCGAAGGTTAATAGGGATTGTCTCTCCTGTCCCCCTGGGATACCTTCAAAGACAATGGTAGGGACTTTAACTGGAAGTGACTGTAAATCAAATTCTTGTAACCATTGTTGTTTTCTGGCCTGATCCTCTAAATTATCAGCAAGGGTGGTAAAATCTCCCCCCCAACCTCGTAAGACATCTGCTGTCAATCGAGCAAAAGGAAGAATACCGTTCAGGGTTTGAGGGTCTAAAATCTCATCTCCGTCTAACAGTAAACCGACAAAACTTCTTGGGGAGAGTCCATAACGCCTAGCAATATAGTCTGAAACTTGTTCAATCAGCATAATAGCTTCACTAGGGGCAATAAATTGACGTAGAATCTCTCTGACTCCATCCACAAACTCGTATTCAATCAAATCAAATTTGACTGAAGTTGGCATTGACTTCAGTAATCCACTCATAAACACCTCAGCAACATGAAGTTGATTGGACTGAGGTAACAAAGTTTTTTGAATCAAATGAACAACAGAAATATTAACTGGAGTAAAAGCCATGAATCCCGCTAAACGACGAGCAACCGGGGATGCTGTGCCACGGAAACGATTAACCAGTTTAGACGCTGATAAAGACTCTCTAGGGTGAGCAGTAGAAACAGAAACTGAGGCGGGTTTTTCGAGCTTTCTCAAAACATAACCGACAACTTCCTTCTCCCCAGTCCCGATTAAAACTTTTGCCCATGACGATAAAGACCTTGGCTCAAGGGTTATGATAGGAACCTGTACCAATTCAGACTTATCTAATAATATCTCATCTTCCTCATCATCTATATCAAGAGCAAGCCTCAATTTAGAATTTTTGAGATGGCGATCAAAAGATAAATTTCTTAATTGTCCAGAGACTTGAGACACTAAGGCTGTTCTTTCCCACAGTCGAGATGGCAAAACTTGAAGTATGGTTAATAAACCTTGTTTTCCCCACAGTTCGAGTACCGAATGAATTAGTCCTTTGCGCCATAATGGGGAAATACAATCGCTAACCAGGAGAATGAGTCGTTGAGCTGTAGCATCAATTAATTCTTTAGGACTGTGAGTCGTTGTTTGCCAATCTCCTAGAGGCATTTGAGCGACTAATTGAATTTGACCATTTATTTCTTTTAACCCCCAAACTCTGACATCCCTAAATGCTCCTTGATGTTTGAGAAGACGTTGAAACTCTACTAATACTTGTTTCCAAATGATGGTGGTACTACTTTGTTCAATGACAACAGCCACTTCTAGCCACCTTTGAGGGGCTGGTTTAAAGACAGGAAAGCGAATGTTTGATTGAGCCAAGCGTGTTGCTGTGGCCACTTCATCAATCATTACTTCGGTGTAAGATAGCACTTTGCGTTTGAGGGGTCGTAATGCTTTCCCTATGGCCAGTGCATTTCGCAGAGCATTGGGGGCAGGGACTTTGAAATGAATGCCTCCTGATGTTTTTTGACCTGTAGAAGGCGTTGAAGTTGATTGAGTTGGACGTTTAGGTGGCGTTGTGACATGAGGTAAAGGGGATGTGAATGAAGATTTGCCCGCCCCAGTTGCTGATGGAATCGGTGGTAATGACTTGGATGGTTTGTGGGGTTGAGTCGAGTAAACTAGCTTTTTTTCCTCAGAAGGAGTTATATAGGTTGATAACCAAAGGATATCCGCTATTTCACGGGCTGTTAAATCCAATCCAGCTTGTTTGAGAATGGCGATCGCTTGAGATATCATAATCCCTCGGTGTTACTTAGGGGCTGCATTAATCTTTCAATCAAGACGTTTTTCTCTTCTTCACTGAGGGAACGCTCACGGGTAAATAAGTAGATGGTATTCAGCAATTGATCCGTGGCTAAATCTCCCTTATTCTGCTTATCTCGTCGTTCTAAAAATTGCGTAATCAAACCTTTCACTTTTTCTAAAATCACTTGCTCTTTTTCGCTTTGGAAATGAGCTTCTACTATTCTCGTTAACTCTTCTTCATTAGGCTCAGGCAAATCAAGTCTTAAACAGCGTCTTAAAAAAGCAGGAGGAAATTCTCTTTCGCCATTACTGGTTAAAATGACAAAGGGAAATGCTTGACAAGTAATTCTACCATTAATCACCGTATAAAATTGGTGATCATGAGTCTTGACCTTAATTCTTTCATACTGCTCTGAAATCCTGGCTAATTCAGGAATTTCAAAATAACCTTCCTCAAAAATATTTAATAAATCATTAGGCAGATCAATATCACTTTTATCAATTTCATCAATCAGTAAAACCCTAGGTTTTTCACTAGGAACAAAAGCAGTTCCTAAAGCTCCCAATTGAAGATATTTACCAATATCTCCTAAATCATTCGAGTTATTATCTTGAACTCTTCCAATGGCATCATAACGATACAATCCTTCCATCAAATTAGAACGAGTATTAATATTCCATCTCAAGACACTTCCTAGCTTTAATTCTTGGGCAACAGCAAAGGCTAAAGATGTTTTTCCTGTTCCTGGTTTTCCTGTTACTAATAAGGGTCTTCTTAAATATAAAGCCGCATTAACTAATTCAATTTCTTTATCCCTTGCTTGATAAGTTATGCCTTTATTTGTTGCTTCAAATGTTCGCCAACTTGGAGG
This sequence comes from Crocosphaera sp., assembly GCA_051439445.1. Classification (GTDB taxonomy): domain Bacteria; phylum Cyanobacteriota; class Cyanobacteriia; order Cyanobacteriales; family Microcystaceae; genus Crocosphaera. Next base: position 14,522 of record JBFRWG010000212.1, on the reverse strand, counting down.
CGATGGCAAGTTTTTTATGCCATCGTGAGGCTCGCTAGGTTGTCCTTTAAATATAGTCCAATTGTCGTTTTTCATGGGTTTGAGTATTCTACAGAAGGTGGTAAAAGATAGGGGTTTTCCCAAAGTAAAGTTAGATGATGTCCGATATGTTGTTCTGGATCATTTTCCGCAAAAGCCTCTTGATGTTTGCTTTTAATTGTCTTTGGTAATTCGATAATTGAACTCTCTAAAACCTTATTTAGTTCCTCCTGATAATTCCAAGAATCTAATATTTGTTTAGACCAAATAGCAATAGCTAGTCCAGTTCTATCAAATACTTTTAAAATTTCTTGAGAAGGCTTTTGGCTCAGTCCACAGCCAATTCCTTGACTTTCTAGTTTACTAAACATTGCCTGCCAAGTTTCACCGTTTTCATCTGATTTAAAGTGATTTTTACAAGATTCATCACAACAGATTTCGACCTGTTTCCAATTATTTTCCCATTTTTGCAATTTTTTATATGTTTTTTGCAATGTTTCTTGCAACCGTTTTTCGGATCTAAAAACCACTTGGTACTCGGCTCTTAAAGGAATAGGCAATTCATCTTCTTCAATTTCAATAGCTTCTAAATACTCATTGAAAAGAGCATAGGGTAAGAAAAGAATGATCTCAATATTTTTGACTCGCTTATAATTATGATTTTTATTAATTTGATAGGTTTGTATCAGTAAATCTTCTATAATTGTTGGCAATAATTTATGAATTTCTTCTAAGGTTAACTCTTCTTTATTTTTAAGATTAACTTCTAAAGTCAAAGATAGATCATCTTCCTTTACCTGAAATTGACTCTTTCTTCTAACTAAGATAGCTGATAATTCATAGTTTCCTCTATCTTGTTTATTTTCTTGAAAACGGAGCATCAAAAAACAGATTGTCTCTTCATCCTTAGACTCTATTCTTTGCTGATTCTTCTCCTGTTGAAATAATCGTTCAAAATGATCAATATAATTTTGTCCCCATTTTGTTAAATCGTCAAAATACTGATTTTTATTACCTCCAGATTTTTTCAGTAATTCAAAGACAAATCTTTCTAAATCTAAGCTTCGTTGTGCTTTATCTAATTTTAATCTGGCCTCATCAGCAAAGTCTTTTACCATTAATTCAATATCTGACGGAATTGCTTTTTCTAAACCATTTTTTCGACTAGCAAGATAAGCATTTTCAATGGTTTGCCAATTGATTAAGGATGATGATAACAAGCTTTCTAATATTTCCCCAAGTTGCACAAATTTTAAACAATTATCAACTAAAATTGAACAAGGAATCGCAAAAGCTCTTGCTTTTTTCCCCTCTTCCTGACCTAAATCAGAAGCAACCATCATTCCGAGAACAGTGGTTTGGTCTTTATTCCAAACTGGCGCACCACTAAACCCACCCTTAATAATAGGATCGCTTAAAGATATCTGTTCCATCTCTATCCAACCATTAAAAACCGAACCACATATTTTATTAATTACCCAATCACCTATATCATACTTTTCTGGAAAACCATATATATTAATATGATCTCCTCGCTTAACTTCAATTACATCCAGTTTCACTGGTTTTATATCTGAAGATAAGTCCTCAATAATTTTCAGGACAGCAATATCTTCTCCCCACTTTGCTCCCCCAATAGTTGCTGAATAACAGGGTTGCCAAAAAACCACCTTAGCTCTTAGATCACTGCATTGTGGGAAATCTAATTTTACTGTTTCTTGAGGAATTGCTGTTTTTTCTTGAAGTTGAAGAGCTTTTTTAATCACATGAGCGCAAGTTAAAACATAAGACGAAAGCACTAAAAAACCAGTCCCCTCGATGTATCCTCCTTTGTTATAAATTCTAGCGATCGCACTCACATTTCCAGTCACGATTTATTGTTCCACTTTAGCGTAATCTCATAAGTGACCTCCCCACCTACAGAAGCCAAAATTGCTCCAACTTCACTCGATAACTTCACCCCAAATTTTACCTCAACTTCTTCGGCTGGTTGAGTCATATTATCTAATCTACTTTTGATAACTTGAATCATGGGTTGAAGATTGTCCATCGCCTCTTCAAAGGTTTTTTGAGCTTTAGCAGCTATCTCATTGCGCTCCCGTGAGATGGGTTTTAATCCCCCGACTGGCGATTGTTCTATTTCAACAAAAATTTTTTGATTACCTTCGATGGTAAACTCTACTAATTCTTTTTTTTCCATGTTTTTTGGCAACTTTTTATTTCAGTGAGACACCCCTCTTTTGTCAGGCGATTCAACCCAAACCACACAAAACCCATTGTTTCCTTCTTGGGTCCCATGAGTTAATTTTACCCTTACTTTATGCCTTAAAAAAGATGGTGTTGGGGAGGATCAACGGTTTAACTGATTGGGAATCCCCTGACAACCTCCTGGAATGGTAGCACGGGTTTGTTCTCCCCCCCAAGCGCATAGATAATAATGTTGTTCTTGGGTTAGATTTTTTACTTCAGCTAAGTTACAATTTTCGATAACGACTCCTGTGTAGGCACCAGTAGTATAGTCAGGGGGATAAGTTCTAGAGCGAGGACTAGCGGTTTCAAGGGTTCCATAGAATAAGCGACTGCTTTTAAGATCGGCCCCTTTGAGATTGGCATCGTATAAGACGGTACGGGATAAATTCCCTTTAACTAAATCACAACCACTGAGGTTGGCCCGAACCATATTGGCTTCACTTAAGTCTGTCCAGCGTAAATCTTGGCCCGATAGATTAGCTCCAGCTAACATCACCCCTAAATTAATGACTCGCACCCCATAAGCTCGATCTTCAGCGTAGCCCCCAAACCCGTCTAACATGGGCCTTCCTAAACGATTATCCCGCATTAGGGGGGTTAATAGTCGTGATTGAGAGAGAAAGCGTAAAATTTTGGCTTTTCCGACTCCATCCACACTGGTGAGAATAGCTGCGGTTCGTCCTTCGGCAATGGAGCGTTCTTGGGGCCAGTCTTCCAGCATTCCTTCTCCATCTAATACGAGATCAGAAATGCCTTGAAAATAGGTATCGATGGTTTGTTGTTGGGTAATCCGGTTTTGCTGTAGGGTTAAATCGCGAGAAATCACATATTGGGCCCAGGCCACATACACCGCTAAAATAGCGATCATAATTTGTCCCAAGGCTCCAACCCATTCGGCCCAAGAACCAAACTCATCGTATTTGAATTGATTGAGCCAGTTGCCAATCAGTTTATACACCCCTAAATAGTAGAAGAGGCCAGCTAGGGAGAAGACAAAAACGCTAAATCCTGTTAAGGTTTCCCTCTCTTGGGGGGTTAGGTATTGCAACAACCAATTTTTTACTGAAGGAACAATGATTCGCAAAGAGAGCATTAAAGCAATGATCGCACCGGTTAAACCCACCCACCGGATGTTGAAACCTAATCCTACCCCCATTACTCCAATGGCGGTGAACAGTAACCAAGGATTAGAGGACTTCACTTCTTTAAGATACAAAGGTTTTGGTGGCTCTTGAGGAGAGATCAAAGGTGAGGATGATAAAGGGGGTGTCTCGTCTCTGCTTTTGGTTTCTGAGGATGGGAGAGGAGACGATTCAGGAGGGATGGTCATAAGTACCTGGACAAAAATAAACGTTACTTGTTAAGTTGAGTAGGGTAGGCAGAGGGGATACGGTAGGGATAGGACTTATGGCTGATTTATATTTCTTAAGATAGTTGATTTTATTTATGTCCGACTACTTGTAACTGGATGGGCAAGAAAAGTGATTGTTTTGATTTTATCGTTCAACAATCATCTGTTCTAAATTATAATTAAGGGGCTAGATTTTGAAGGATATTTTTATGGATACTGACACTCAAAAAATTAAAGCTATAATTGAGGGAGCTTTAGCCGATGGGAGATTATCCCGTGAAGAAGATGAAACCATCAAAGCAGCGATCGCTGCTGATAATGTGGTCACAGAAGAAGAAGTGAAGTTATATCGAGAACTACAACAACAGGTTTTTGAGGGAGATATTATTCTTGACGATTAAGACAACAGCTGACAGATTTTTCGCCTATGTTTACGCTGTTCATAACCTCGTATTCTTACGGGGTTTATTTCTTGCCTTTCTCATCTATTGACTGAAATTAAAGAGTTGTCATTGCTTTTGTTCTAGACGAAATAAAAACACCATTAAAGCAGTAACACCCACTTGTAAAGCAAAATTTGGTAAGGTAGAAGCTACATCTTTTCCGGCAGCTAACTGGGCTAAAAACACCATTGCTCCGATAAAACCCGACGCACCAAAAGCAATATAAAAAAACTTTCTCAAACCTTTGTATGGTGCTTTCGCTTCTGCTTTTAAGGCGGCATATTTTTCTGGATTCAGCTTTGGGGATGACTGAGGGGAACCTTGAGTAAACTTCATAATTTTAACGGATAAGAAATAGACTTAATTATTATCATCTATTTTAACAACCAAAGCTCAATATTGTAATTTAACTTTAGTAATATTCTTGGAAAAAACTCAGAAGATTAGCTAGAAAAAATCCACCAGTTCTCTGTGAGCTTTATAATTAGATGAGGCCAACTAAGTTTAATGGTAGTACCCTTCTAACATTAGTTATAATTAATAAAAGTTTAACCCATAGGATAAATGTACCTATGGGTTACTTATTTGGCCACAAAGTTCACGACAGGGAAAACATAATGAAATATGCTCTAGTACATGAGTGGTTAACCCCGAAGGCCACAGGGGGATCAGAATTAGTCGTTCAAGAGATTTTAAAGCATATTGAAGCCGATGTGTACGCCTTGATTAACTTTGAATCGAGTAACCCGGAAAGTTACTTATATGGGCGTTCCATTGGCATTACCTTTTTACAACATTTTCCCTTTGCCCGTAATGGAGTCCAAAAATATTTACCGTTTCTCCCTCTAGCGATTGAACAGTTAGACTTGGGAGAGTATGACGTTATTTTGTCTTCTTCCCATGCAGTGGCCAAAGGGGTGCTAACCAGTCCACAACAACCCCATATTTGTTATTGTCATACTCCCATGCGCTATGCTTGGGACTTAACCTTCGATTATCTTAACCATTCTAGGGCGGGACAAGGAATCCCAGGAATGTTAACCCGTTATCTACTGCACCGTCTCAGACAATGGGATGTCATTTCGGCCAATCGTGTGGATTATTTTATCGCTAATTCCCGACATACCGCCCGTCGTATTTGGCGTTGTTATCGTCGTGAAGCTAAAGTGATCTATCCCCCCGTCAATATTGAGAGATTTTCTTATAACCCTGATAAACAAGACTTTTACCTAACCGTTTCGCGATTAGTCAGTTATAAAAAAATTGCGCTAATCGTGCGAGCTTTCAATCAATTAGGTTATCCTTTAATTATTATTGGTGATGGGCCTGATCTAGCGAAAATTCGTCAAATGGCTCACCCTAATATCAAAATCTTAGGAGGGCAAAACAATGAAGTGGTGGAGCAGTATATGAGTGAAGCCAAAGCCTTTGTTTATGCTGCCTGTGAAGACTTTGGTATTGCTTTGGTGGAAGCCCAAGCCTGTGGAACCCCAGTGATTGCTTATGGAGGTGGTGGTGCTTTAGAAACTGTAATCGATATTCGTCAAAATAGAGATGAAGGAACGGGAATTTTCTTTTTTCCCCAAACTTCTCAAGCTCTGGTGAAAGCTGTTGAAACTTTCTCTGAGTTTCAGCATCAAATAAACCCAGAGAGTTGCCGTCACCAAGCGGCAAAATTTACTCCCAAAATCTTTAAAACGTCCTATTTGACGTTTTTAGAGCAAAGTTATGAGGACTTTATACAAAAAAGTTCTATGAGCAAATTTCGATTAATGTGATCTTGATTGCTATGATTTATCCCATCTAGCTTTATGATCATGATTAGTGTGGTGTGATGTGATGTGAAGGAGTAAGATGACTGCTAATACCCAATTTATCGCAGTTAAAGCGATACAAGCTTTAACCAGACGAGGTGTACCCACCTCAGTTTCCCAAAGAATTTATCAAAAGTCTCGCTCGCGAGGAATACTCAGTGATCAAGTTATCAAGAGAACTTTTGATATAATTTTTTCCCTATCGGTACTGATTATTTTTTCCCCTCTCTATCTCTTGTTAGGGTTGTTAATCGCTATCAGTTCCCCAGGTCCAGTGTTCTATTGTCAAGAAAGAGCAGGGAAAAACTTCAAAAAGTTTAAATGTATCAAGTTCCGAACCATGGTAGAGAATGCGGATCAGGTTCTAGAAACCATGATGGCTAACTCACCACAAATGCGGGCTGAGTTTGAAGATAACTTTAAACTCAGAGAAGATCCCCGCATCACTTGGATTGGAAAATTTCTGCGCTTAACCAGTTTAGATGAATTTCCCCAATTTTGGAATGTTCTCAAAGGGGATATGAGCGTAGTGGGCCCGCGGCCCCTAGTTCCAGAAGAACTCTGTAAATATGGTAGTAAAATCGAAAAAGTTTTGACGATTCGCCCTGGAATTACAGGACTATGGCAGGTTTCTGGACGTAATGACATTCCCTATCCACAACGAGTCCAGATTGATGTTTACTATGTCAATTATCATAACTGGTTGATGGATATCTGGATCATTTTCAAAACCATTGGGGTGATTATTTTCCCTAAAAATAACGGTGCCTATTGATCATTCCCTAAAATAAAGTTTATAGCCTCACCAATCAGCTTTCTCTTCTCACAGAGGAAGCTTTACTTTTTGGGTTATGGGGCAGGAATTGAGAATTAAGAATGTAGAGTGTAGAATTTTTATGTTTCTGGATTTTTCTTCATCTTCCCAGACTCCCCAATACTGCTCGGACTGCCAAAATTGACCTGTTGAGACAAGAGGGGGAACAGAGGGAAAATAGGGAACATAGGGAAGATAAAAAGCTCCTTCTTGGGTTTATTCTACCCAGACTCCCCAAACTGCCTATTTCATCAACTTTTCAGTCTGATCCGAGCGGTATTGCCACACTACCGAGACCTCCCAGACTCTCCACACTTCCCAGAACTTGTCATTATGAACTAAAGTATGTTATTAAGTGTCAAGCTAGTGATAAAACTTAATTAATTTTTTAAAGACAGGATAACTAACCCATGACCGAAACAAAACGCGCCCTAATTACAGGAATAACTGGCCAAGATGGTTCTTACTTGAGTGAGTTGCTATTAGAGAAAGGTTATGAAGTTCATGGGATTATTCGTCGAACTTCAACCTTTAACACCGATCGCATCGATCATATGTACGTTGATCCTCACCAAACCGAGGCCAAATTATTCCTACACTATGGGGACTTAACCGATGGCACTACCCTGAGGCGAATTTTAGAAGAGGTTAGACCTGTAGAAATTTATAACCTAGGCGCGCAGTCCCATGTAAGGGTTAGTTTTGATGCTCCAGAATATACAGCAGATTCTGTGGGAATGGGAACTTTACGCCTTTTAGAAGCGATTCGAGACTATCAACAACGGACAGGGATCGAAGTACGGTTCTATCAAGCGGGATCGTCGGAAATGTTTGGTAAGGTTCAAGATGTTCCTCAAAAAGAAACCACTCCCTTTTATCCTCGCAGTCCCTACGCTTGTGCTAAAGTTTATGCCCACTGGCAAACCCTCAATTATCGCGAGTCTTACGATTTATTCGCCTGTAACGGTATTTTATTTAACCATGAATCCCCTCGTCGTGGTGAAACCTTTGTTACTCGCAAAATCACCAGAGCGATCGCTCGTATTGTGGCGGGAACTCAGAAAAAACTGTATTTAGGTAATTTGGACTCTAAACGAGATTGGGGCTATGCTAAGGATTATGTCAAAGCTATGTGGTTAATGCTACAACAAGACCAGGCTGATGATTATGTGGTGGCCACAGGAGAAACCCATTCTGTCAAGGAGTTTTTGGCTATTGCTTTCCAATACGTTAATTTAAACTGGGAAGACTATGTGGATTTTGATCAACGTTATCTCCGTCCTGCTGAAGTGGATTTATTAATCGGTGATCCTACCAAGGCTAAAACTCAACTAGGATGGCAACCCTCTGTAACTTTTGAGCAATTAGTTCATTTAATGGTAGAAGCGGATCTAGCTGCCTTGGGTCTATCTTCTCCTAATGAAACGACTAATGACAAAGTGTTACTCTTCAAGGATAATGCTTATGTGCGCCAACCAATGAGTGTTATGGTGGACTAATTTCGGCAATCAGTTGTTTAATAATTAGGGGTCGCTTTTAAGGTCGATGAACTAATTCTTAGCAACTGTTGACCAAATTCAGGGATCACGGAGTTTGAACCATGTTAGATTTGACGAATAAGAGAATTTTAGTAACCGGCGGTGCTGGGTTTCTTGGCAAGCAAGTGGTCAATGAGTTAGTGGCCGCGGGCGCACAACGGAATAAAATAACGATTCCTCGTTCTCGTGAGTGTGACCTGCGAAACCTTGATCATTGTCAAAGAGCAGTCCAACAGCAGGATATTGTTATCCATCTGGCTGCCCATGTGGGAGGAATTGGCTTAAATCAAGAAAAACCGGCTGAGTTGTTCTACGACAATTTAATGATGGGAACTCAGTTGATCCATGCTTCTTATGAAGCAGGTATCGAGAAGTTTACCTGTGTGGGAACGATTTGCGCCTATCCTAAGTTTACTCCTGTTCCTTTTAAGGAAGATGACCTCTGGAATGGTTATCCTGAAGAAACTAATGCCCCTTATGGTATTGCTAAAAAGGCGTTATTAGTCCAATTAGAATCCTATCGTCAACAATACGGATTTAATGGTATTTATCTACTGCCGGTGAATTTATACGGGCCCGAAGATAATTTTAATCCCAATAGCTCCCATGTGATCCCTGCTTTAATTCGTAAGGTCTATGAGGCACAACAGGAAGGGAAAAAAGAGCTTTTTGTTTGGGGTGATGGTTCCCCGACCCGTGAGTTTTTGTATTCAACGGATGCTGCACGGGGGATCGTCATGGCCACTCAGTCTTATAATGAGCCTGAACCAGTTAATTTGGGAACGAATTATGAAGTCCCGATTAAGTATTTGGCTGAGTTAATTTGTGAGTTAATGGAGTTTGAGGGGGAGATTGTTTGGCAAACGGATAAACCGAATGGTCAACCTCGTCGCTGTTTAGATACACAAAGGGCAAAAGAAAAGTTTGCTTTTGTGGCTGAAATGGACTTTAAGCAGGGATTGAAGAATACCATTGATTGGTATCGCAATCATCCAGATTAAGTGGGTTATTCTTGCGGATATCGCTGCCATAAGTCTGTTGTTCTGTGTAAACTGCGATGATTTCCTTCCCCTAAGATAAGATGATCGATTAAGGGAATACGAAGGAGTTGCATTCCTTTGAGGAGTTGTTCGGTTAAGTCGAGATCCTCTTGGGAAGGTTCTACATTGCCGGAAGGATGATTGTGGGCCACAATTAAGGCGTTAGCACCTTGTTTGAGGGTTTCTCGGAAAATTTCAGCCGGGTCCACTAGGGTTTCTGTGGCGGTTCCAATGGTAATGACTTGTGTTCCTAACAGTCGATACTGACTATCTAAGAACACCACAGCAAAATGTTCTCGTCTTTCCCACATCAGATCATGGCTTAGGGCCGCAACAGCAGCTTCGGGGCTATCAATAGTGACTCGTTCGAGGGGACGCACTTGAAAGGTTCGTTTTCCTAATTCTACTGCAGCGATAATGGTGGTTGCTTTAGCAGGACCAATACCTTCAATCGTCATGAGTTCGCTAGGACTCACATCTCTGAGAAGATCCAGGGGATCACGACGATGTTTACTTAATTCTTGTAGAATATGATGACCTAACCCCACAGCAGAGAGTTTACCTTTTCCTTGTCCAGTTCCTAAGAGAATAGCTAATAATTCAGCAGTGGCAAGATTTTTTGCCCCCACAGACATTAATCGTTCACGAGGTCTTTCACTTGAGGGAATATCGGCAATTCTTAAATGATAGGTCATCTTTACAGAGAAAGGATCAATACATAATCATAATATTGCCCTGTTTTACCTGATTTTTAAAGAAATGCCTGTGATCTTAAACAATTGTATTATTTTAGGACAAAGAGATATAGTTCTGGTAGGTTGATTTCTTTGGCTACTATCTTTAAGATTTTGAAAACAGAGGAACTTTTTAAGGGTTTACCTTTACTGTCAGTAAAGAGAAAGTCTGATGGACTGACTTGATATCCATTAAGATATACGGTTAAATACGGTCTTAAGCTGGAAATAATGGGGACATATTTGGGTTTTTTCCCTTCGGATTCTTGAATAATAATTGTTTCAGCCAGAATATCCCTGAATTTTAAAGACAAAATATCTTCAATTCTTGAAGAGGTAAAATACGCTAAAGCAACAATCGTTCTGTATTGAAGGGGTAATGTGTCCAAAAACTCTTCCAATGCAGAAATTTCGAGTTCCCAGGGTTGAGGTGCAAGGAGCGCTTTGAGCATAATTAAAAGGGGGCATGGGGTAGAAATCTAAAGAAAAAATTAAGATACTTATATCTTAACAAAAATATCCTCAAATCTGTCAATTTGTATCATAGGTAAATGTAAATACTAATTCGGTTTTGCCTAAAATTGATATGATAAACCAATTAAACAAGTAATCTTGAGATAACTAGCTATTATGGATAAAAATAATTACTTAATGCGATCCATTGATTGAGATCAAGATTTTCGGCACGAACTTGATCATTGAGGTTGATTTGTGTTAGAAATTCTTTGAGACGATCGTTATCAATTAAACTTTTTAAGTTATTGCGTAACATTTTACGACGACTGGAAAACCCTAAGTTAATTAAGGTTTCTAATCTATTAGGATTAATAGCAGCATTACTTAATAAATGAGGGCGAAATGTGATGACAGCAGAATCAACTTTTGGAGGGGGATAAAAGGCTTTTTTTGGGACATCACAAATATAATTACAGTCGGCTAAATATTGCATTTTGATAGATAATGCGCCATAACTTTTATCCCCAGGATCGGCAACAATTCTTTGAGCTACTTCTTTTTGAATTAATAATACAATGAGATCATAACTAGGAACATTGGGAGAAGAAATCCGTCCTAAAAGCTTGTCTAAGATGGGACTGGTAATATTATAAGGAATATTGGCAACGACTTTATTAATGGGTAAAAACTTGGAGAAGTCTTTAGCTTCAGTTGTGATATCTATCTTAAGAATATCTCCTTGTAAGAGTAGAAAGTTATCAATATTTTCAAAACTTTTGACTAATTTTTTACAGAGATCCCGATCTAATTCTACAGCAAGAACGGACTGAGCTAATGGTAAGAGACGACGGGTTAAAATTCCTGTTCCTGGACCAATTTCTAAGAGGCGATCGCTGCTTTTTAAGTTCGCAGCTTGTATAATGTTTACTAGTGCTTTTTCACTGCGTAACCAATGTTGAGCAAACCGTTTACGGGGTTGAGGCATAATTAATCTTTATAATACTTTGCTTATGATCTCACCTGATACTGAGAAACTTCATTTTACCACAAAGTTAGCTTACGGGGCAGGAGATTTTGGTCCGGCGATCGCTGCTAATATTTTAGTCTTTTATTTGTTATTTTTTTTCACTAATGTTGCTGGTTTACCGGCTGGTTTAGCGGGTAGTATTTTAATGATTGGTAAAATTTCTGATGCAGTTAATGATCCGATTATTGGGGTATTAAGTGATAAAACTCGTTCTCGTTGGGGTCGTCGTCTTCCTTGGATTTTAGTCGGAATAATTCCTTTTGCGTTATGTTATAGTTTACAGTGGATAATTCCTACTTTTAGTGACAATTTAAGTGTTAATAAATGGGGATTATTTATTTATTATGTTCTGGTGGGAATCTTTTTTAATATTGCTTATACCACAGTCAATTTACCTTATACTGCGTTAACTCCTGAATTAACTCAAGATTATAATGAGAGAACAAGTTTAAATAGTTTTCGTTTTTCTTTTTCTATTGGTGGTAGTATTTTATCTTTAATTCTTTATATTTTAGCTTCTATTGCTTATCCTGGTAATCCTCAACTACGATTCTTTATTTTAGGATTAAGTTGTTCGTTTTTAGGAATTATTGCCCTTCTGTGGTGTAGTTTCCGCATTCAAGAAAAAGGAAATAATCCTATTTTAAATTTAACCCAAAAGAAACAATTAGGAACTGTTTTAATTACTGTGAGTATTCTTGGTATTCTTTACGGTATTTTGAGAATAATTCCTGGTATATCACCACTTATTGGCGGAGAAAGTAAATTAGATTATCTGAGTTTTTTTTCCTTACTTTCTAGTTTATTACTTTTTGGATTTGGTTATACTTTATTGTTTGCTAAAATCGAGGAACATTTAATTAAGCAAGTAGGAAAACAAGAAAAAAAAGGGGAAGAAGAACAATCTAATTTATCTTTTTTACAGCAATTAAAAATCGTTTTTAATAATCGTCCTTTCTTATTTGTGATTGGTATTTATTTATGTTCTTGGTTGGCAGTTCAATTAACAGCTTCAATCCTTGTTTACTTTGTAGTGAGTTATATGAATTTAAGAGAAGATCAATCAGGTTTAGTTGCCTTGGCTGTTCAAGGAACTGCTTTGATTATGTTATTTTTCTGGCAAGCAGTTTGTCAAAAAATTGATAAAAAAATTGTCTATTTTATGGGAACCAGTGTGTGGATTATCGCACAAATTGGACTCTTTTTATTACAACCTGGACAAGTTACCTTTATGTTTATTTTGGCGATTATGGCCGGTTTTGGGGTATCCGTTGCTTATCTTATTCCTTGGTCAATGGTTCCTGATGTGATTGAATTAGATGAACTAGAAACAGGACAAAGAAGAGAAGGGGTTTTTTATGCTTTTATGGTACTCTTACAAAAGTTTGGGTTAGCATTAGGATTATTCTTGGTGGGTTTGGTATTAGAAGCAGCAGGGTTTATTGAACAAATTCCCGGTCAACCTATTCCTACCCAACCAGAAACTGCTTTATTGGCAATTAGAATTGCCGTGGCTCCTTTACCTGCTATTATATTAATTTTTGGGTTAATTTTGGCTTATTTTTATCCAATTACCCGTGAAGTTCATGCTGAAATTCGCTTAAAATTAAAAGAAAGACAGCAAGAGCAAGATTAGATAGCCGAATGAGGCCAAGAATTACCCCTAGCGGGAGATTAAAAATGCCACATTTTGTATTCGTTTTGGACACAACTAAAAAGCGGGAAGCGCAAGCGCACCGCTTCGCTTTTCTCTTCGAGATCGCACCATAACATCTGATATGAAATCCACTTAATCAGTAAACGTTAAAATTCCTCTAGTAAATCCATCTTCCTCTGCCTCCCCTGCTTCCTCTACCTCCCCTGCTCACCTCATCTTAACGTATGGTATTCAACAGGATTTCATCTGACCATCTCCCGTTGAAATCTCAACTTATATAACCTGTTATAACAGGTTATATAACAGGAAAAAAAATGTCCTCTCTCTTAATGCGTAGTGCTATATAAAGAGATATAAACATCAAACGAAATATCTTAGGAAAGGTAAAAATGCTCTATTTTCTTGACTTTCAAGTAGAATATGGTTCTCAGATGACTCAAAAGGATTTGTTTTCCATCTGGTCAAAAGAAGCCGAAACTGCATTAGGGGCTAAAAAAGCTGGTGTTGTGGTTGACTTGTGGAAATGCGTAGGAGAAAGGCGTGTTCTTGCTGTTGTTAACGTAGAGTCTCCTGATGTCTTAGATCAAATTCTCTTCACCCTACCCATAATGAGAGAAATGGGACAATATGTTAATGTCAAAGTCACATCCCTACGGCCCTATGAAGATTTTGCGGCGGATGTCAATCAATGGTTGCAAGAAGGATCTTAGGGACTGACTGCATTGTATTCAACGATCGCAATATTCCATTCCCCTAACTGACTGGTTTGAAAAGCTACTTGAGAGCCATCTCCTGTAATAGTGGGCTGTCTAACAGAACCTCGAACGTTAGCAGTTAAGAGGGTAGAACGTTGTCTATTGCGATCATAAACCATAATATCTGGTTTGCCTCGTTCTGTAGAAACATAGACGAGATAGCGTCCATCACTGTTTAAAGCAGGTTGATCCTGACTAGAATCTCGACGATTAAGATTAGGGAGAGAAAGCAGACGACGTTGTTGTAAATCGTAGAGATAGATGTCTCGATGCCCTTGACGTTCAGAAGCAAAGGCTAAATAACGTCCGTCTCCACTATAAGCGGGGTGTTCTTCGGGGGACTTACTGTTAAGTCCTCCTGTGGGGATTTCTGGGGTGGTTAATAAGGGATGATTACAGCTAGAGAGGAGTATTCCTATCAATGCTGTGGCAAAGGATAAAGGTTTGAGCATCTAGAGGAATGCGCGAATTTAGAATGTAGAATTTAGAAACAATTTAATTCTACCCGAATAAGACGGGAGGCTCTCACCCTCCCTTTTATAAAGGGGGGATGAAACCCGACTCGAAGAACTTTAGTTCTGAGTATCCTGCACAACTTATTAGGATATGTTAGACTCGTCGTATG
>JBFRWG010000211.1:0-6123 GCA_051439445.1 Crocosphaera sp. | reverse complement strand
AAATGTCTGTGGACTGGAAGCGACGGGGAGTATTGGTCACAATACTCTAGTTGGCACAGGAAGAAGCAGAAAACTAGCATCGTGAGGTGTTAGAATCCCTCGACTCCGTCGACGGGAGTATGTCAATAAAACAATCCCCCCTATTGACTCCTAGATCACCCCTAAAATAAAAGCAGTCCCCTGGCGGCCACCAAGGGGACACTATCAAAACATACGACTAGGAGTTTAACGCATGAATGAACCCGTGACAGTTACGTATGACTTAGCAGAGGTCCTGAAAGGTATTGAGGGCAAGATAGATAAGCTCTCAGACAAAATAGATAAACAGTCAGAAAAGATAGGAGCCATCGAGGTCAAACTGACAGCCGTTGAGACAGAACTTAAGGGAATGGATAAACGATTAGAGAGATTAGAAAACACTCAAGATACCCTAGTCAAAGAAGTATCCGACCTCAAAGGTTTTCGCTCTCTGATTCTCCCCATCATGGTTGGTGGTATTAGTGCCATTATTGGGGGAATCGTCACGGTAGTAGCTAGATTAGCTTTCTTTACCCAAAACCCTTAACCATCTTTGTAGTACCCCTTCGTTATTGCCAGCTATTCATTAAATTCTAGGTTGGGTTTCATGTTGTAAACCCAACCTAAAATAAGCGATCGCAGAGGGTTTGATTAAGTCTAATCATCTATCCCGTTGATTGGTCGGTGTTGGGTTTCGTGCTTTAATCCAACCTACTTAGAGTAAGGGTTGAAAATCTCAATAGCAAGTAAACAGCGATCGCTTCTATTTTTTCAGGTTACAAGAAGAATTAAACAATACCAGAACGTAAAGCAACAACGGCTGCTTGTACCCGATCATCAACGGCTAATTTGTTCATAATACCTCTAACATGGGTTTTAATGGTATTGGTACTTAAATATAAATCTTCAGCAATTTCATTATTACTTTTACCTTCAACAATTAACTTTAAAACCTCTAATTCTCGTTCTGATAAGAGACTAATATTGGGGTTAGCTTGAGAGGTTGCCGGTTTCAAATTATCCAAGACTAAACGGGCAATTTGCGGATCAAGATAAGTCGCGCCATCAATAGCGGCCTCAATAGCGGCTAATAATCGTTCTAAACTGGCCCCTTTAATACAATAGGCATCGGCTCCACTGGATAAAGCAGCCACAACCTCGGTTTGTAACGTATGAGACGTTAACATAACCACATGGATATGGGGCAGTTTTTCTTTGATTTGTTTGGTGGCAGCAATACCATCTAAACGGGGTAAACCGATATCCATAACCACTAAGTCGGGTTTAAGCTCTAAAGCTTTTTGAACGCCAGTATAGCCGTCTTCTGCTTGCCCCACAATCTCAAAATTGGGGTGTTCGCTCAAAGCTTGTTCTAAACCTAACTGCATCAAAGGATCGTCTTCGACAATTAAGATACGCATTTATAGGGACACAATAACAATAACTGTAATTTTAATTTACAGTATGGCAAAATCTAAAAAAAATCAGTATTTTTTAAAGCCCCATCTTCACAGACAGGGTGATTTATGCTTAAATTCACCCATCTAGGGGAGGCACAAAGATTCTCTCGTTAGGCACTCTTTAGTTAGAGTGAGATAGTTATATTTATGACCCTAACCCTTCATGCTCGGCAATCTTATGTTACTCAACTCGCTCTGGTGTCCCTCGTATACTGGAGTGCTGGTTTGGTGGCTCAGTTAGGTATGGGACTCGGTGCGGAGATTGCTCCCTTATGGCTTCCTGCGGGGATAGCTTTGACGGCTTTATTAATCTACAAAGAACTGGCCTGGCTGGGCATTTTTTTCGGTGATACCCTCTTAAGATTGACATTAGGTTTTGATTGGCCGTTAACCTTAATTTATGCTGTCGGGAGTAGTTTATCGGCTGTTCTTGCCTTTAAATTATTGCGTTGGTTTCATTTTTCGCCCCGACTGACTAGAATTTACGATGTGACGGTCTTGGTATTTTTGGCAGGGATGGTTGCCCCGTTGTTGAAGGCGACGATCACTATTTTTTCGGCTTTGTTGATGGGGTCTCTCGATTGGCAAAATGTTGCCTCAAAATGGTGGATGGTATGGTTGGCTGACTGTAGTGGCATTTTAGTGGCAACTCCTCTGCTATTACGTCTTTATCTCCATAGTAGCGGTCTGTTTCGTCGCCACAAAAAAGAGCGTATTGTAGAGGTGTTGATCTGTGGTGGACTGTTATTGGCATTGAGTTGGATGGTTTTCTCAGGTCATCCTCAGATGGAGGCCTTTAAAGAAGGGAGTTTACGCAATACCCAATATTTGGAATATTTGCCCTTTCCCATTATCGTTTGGGCAGCCATTCGCTTTCAAACTTGGGGGGCGGTTTTAGGTAGTTTTTGTTTGGCTATATTGGCCATGATGGGGACTTGTCAAGGAAGTGGTCCGTTTGTTATGCAAACCCTCCAAGAGTCCCCAACTAGCTCGACTTTGTTGGTTCAAATATTTATTATTATTGTCAGTGGAACGGCTTTGTTATTGTCGGCGGCGGTGGTAGAAAGACAACGGGCTGAACAACAATTAAGGGCGACTTTGGAACGGGATCGTCTCTTGGCTGAAGTGTCTTTGAAAATTCGTCAATCTCTTGATTTGCAACAGATTTTGAAGACGACTGTTAGAGAAATTCGTCAGTTGATTGATGCAGATCGTGTGTTTATTGCTTCTTGGCAAAATGGGGGCAGTATTCGGGTTGTGGCTGAGTCGGTGAGTGGGGGGTATGGTAGTTTATTGGGAAGCAATGCAAAAGATGGATTATTGACAGATTTGCCCTCTCTTTTTAGTCACGCTCAAACGTTCATGACGGATAACGTTGCTGAATTAAATTTATCGGCAACGGTACAAGAATATATTGAAAATTATCAGGTTAAAGCTGCTTTAGTGGTTCCTTTGCATGTTGATGGTCAGCCTTTGGGTTTATTGGTGGCTCATCAATGTTTTGAACCCCATCGTTGGCAAAAACAAGAGGTTAAGTTATTGGAGCAATTAGCGGGTCAGGTCATGATCGCTATGAGTCAAGCTCAACTTTATCAAGAAGTTCAACGGTTGAATTGTACCCTAGAAAAACAAGTGCAAGAACGCACGTCTCAACTTCAGGACAAAATGAGAGAAGTTCAAGAATTACATGATATGAAGGCGGTGTTTTTACAAGCGGTTTCCCATGATTTACGTACCTCTATTATGGGACTTTTAATGTTATTAAAAAATCTAGAAAATCGCTCTGGTGAAAGTTTAGTTTTGTCTCGAACCATTTTAGAGCGAATGATTAATAGTAGCGAGCGTCAATTAACTTTAATTAATGCACTTTCTGAAGATCATTTTGCTGAACAAAAACCATTGATGATTCATTGTCAACCTTTATCTTTGTCGGAGTTTATTGAGGAATTGAGTCAAAAATGGCAGCCTCTATTACAACAAAATGATGCTTGCTTAAGCTCTAATATTCCTCATAATTTACCTTTGATTTATGGGGATCAACAACAGTTACACCAAGTTTTTGAACATCTTGTTAGTAATGCGATTAAACATAATCCCCCTGGTATTCATTTAACTATTGATGCTAAGGTGGATCAAGGGATGATTTATTGTCGCTTAACAGATGATGGTATTGGTATGTGTGAGCAACAATGTGATCAATTGTTTAAATTGTATCTTCGTAGTTTACACGATCGCCGTAGAACGGGTATTGGTCTAGGATCTTATCAATGTCGTCAAATTGTTGAAGCTCATGGAGGTCATATTGGTGTCACCAGTAGCGTTGGCCATGGTTGTCAATTTTGGTTCACCCTTCCCATTGCTAAAAGTCAACCTTCAGCAGTCAGTTAAAGAAGAGGATGCTTAGGTCATAGAGAAAAGTTGATTGATCAAGTGGTAATTATGAATGTTAGTTTTAGCTTAATGATATCTTTTATTTTTATTGATCTTTGTTTTCGTACTATTTGTGGTTTATATCCTAGAAGTTTTACAGATATTAATGCTTTTAGAAGTATCTTTTTTTACTGTTAGCTATTTCTTTTGAGTTAATGATTGTGGTTTTTAATTAATTGAAATTGCTGGTTGCTCCCTCACTTCCTTAATTAAATATTAACAAACAAAAAAAGTAGTAGTTTTTCTGTACAATGATCAATTGTATTCATTCATTAACCTAACCATTATGAAGCTTCCTACTCAATTAGAACCCTTACGAAAGGAGCTAGAAGCAACCCAAAAACCTTATTTGAAAATTACGCCTTCTTTTAGCAATAAATTAACGTTATGGGAGAGCAAGTTTGGAGGATATCCCTATTTTCCTAAAGGGTTGGATTATCCGAAAAGTCCAGAGGGAAAAGCATTAATTTTATTGGCTCAAATTAATTTTTCTGAGACATTATTATTAGATAAGTTTCCTAAAGAGGGGATCTTACAATTTTATCTTGATAGTTATCATGAATTATTTGGGGTTGATGATGAAGATATGACGAATCAAGCATATTTTAGGGTAATGTATTTTGATCAAGTTGATTTAGATGAAAAGAATTTGATAACTGATTTTAGCTTTCTTCCGAGCATTGATGATCCTGATATAATTTTACCTTTTATTGGTAGTTTTGCATTGACATTTGAGCGAAAATATGAACCCATAAGTGGTTATGATTATCGGTTAGAAAATTTAGTAGAAGCGTTAGTAGATAGTTCGGGAGGTGACATTGATTATTGTGATTTATTAGATGATTATGTGGACTTATATCATGGAGAAGAACATAAATTAGGGGGTTATCCTTTCTTTACACAAGATGATCCAAGAATGAATTTTGATGAAACCGTAGAACCCTATGAATTACTATTTCAAATGATCTCTGATGATGAGGCAGATATTATGTGGGGAGATGCAGGAGTAGGCAACTTTTTTATTCAACCTTCAGCGTTAGAAAAGTTAGATTTTAGCCGGGTTCTTTATTCTTATGATTGTTGTTAATTCTCTAAAGAATGTTAAACGACAGACGTTGTATTTGAGTTGTGAATATTGCAGCATAAGCATCTTGCTTGTCACAACCTTCTAGATTGTGTTACTGTTTATATATTAAATGTAAATAGGATATAGCTGGAGTTATTATTAGCTTATGGCAGTTACTAAGGATAGATCAAAATCTATTAATTTGGGATTATTATCAACAGGTATTATTGTAGCTGTTGTCGTTATTTGGATCACTTTTAGGATTATTTTTCCCGATATTTCTACTATATTTTCAGGGACACAACCCGATAATTTAGGCGTTAGTAATCAACAGTTACTCCCTTGTCCAAGTACCCCAAATTGTGTTAATTCTCAAAATAAAGATGCAGAACACTCCATTGAAGCTTTAAGTTATCAAGGGAATGGAAAAGAAGCGATCGCTGAACTAAAAACTATTATTAATCAGCAAGAAAGAACTAAAATTATTGCTGAAACTGATAATTATCTTTATGCTCAGTTTACAACTCATTGGATGGGATTTGTCGATGATGTGGAGTTTTATGTCAACGAAAATCAAGGGATTATTGATGTTCGTTCTGCTTCTCGTTTAGGAGAGTCTGACTTAGGGTTAAACCGTCAGCGTATTGAACAAATAAGAGAGGAATTTAAACAAAGATAGTTTGTTTAATTTTGAGGTAACTTGTCGGGAAAATTAATAAATTTTCTCGACAATATTTTAAATAGAGTTTCAATTAATTATGTTTGAGATTGTTACTGATGCTATTCAAAAAACTCCTAAGCAATGTATTACTTTTGCTGACTATATGGAGTTAGTTTTATATCATCCACAGCAAGGTTATTATGGTTCTGGGAAGGTTAATATTGGTTCTCAGGGAGACTTTTTTACCTCCTCTTCCTTAGGTTCAGATTTTGGAGAATTATTGACAGAACAGTTAATAGAAATAGTAGAAATTGTCGGATTGTCTGACCCATTTACTATGGTAGAAGTTGGAGGAGGAACTGGACAATTAGCTGCTGATCTTCTTAACTATTTACAACAAAAATATGCTGAAATTTATGAGAAAATTAATTACATTATCGTTGAAGCATCTCCCAGTTTGATCGAGCAACAAAAACATAATTTAAAAG
>JBFRWG010000210.1:0-49141 GCA_051439445.1 Crocosphaera sp. | reverse complement strand
ATCTTCACGCCGACGCACACGATTTTGATAGTCAAACCAGTGACTTAGAAGATGTTTCGCGAAAAATCTTTAGCGCACACTTCGGTCATTTAGCCGTCATCTTTGTCTGGCTAAGCGGCATGTATTTTCATGGCGCAAAATTTTCTAACTATGAAGCTTGGTTAAGCAACCCAACTGCAATTAAACCCAGCGCCCAAGTTGTTTGGCCCATTGTGGGTCAAGGGATTTTAAACGGCGATGTTGGGGGCGGTTTCCACGGGATTCAGATCACCTCTGGTCTGTTTTACCTGTGGAGAGCATCAGGCTACACCAACAGCTACCAGTTATACTGCACCGCCATCGGTGGCTTAGTTATGGCTGGTTTAATGTTGTTTGCTGGATGGTTCCATTACCACAAAAAAGCTCCTAAATTGGAGTGGTTCCAAAATGTGGAATCCATGATGAACCATCACCTCGCAGGATTACTGGGATTAGGCTCCTTATCTTGGGCGGGTCACCAGATTCATGTATCCTTGCCAGTGAACAAACTGTTGGATGCTGGAGTTGCCCCCCAGGATATTCCTTTACCTCATGAGTTTCTCGATGCCAGTAAGATGGCCGAGTTGTATCCAAGTTTTGCCCAAGGGTTAACTCCCTTCTTCACCTTAAACTGGGGAGTTTATTCAGACTTCTTAACCTTCAAAGGTGGATTAAACCCCGTTACTGGTGGTTTATGGCTCTCTGATACAGCACACCATCATTTGGCGATCGCAGTTCTCTTCATCATTGCTGGTCATATGTACCGCACCAACTGGGGTATTGGCCACAGCATGAAAGAAATCTTAGATGGTCACAAAGGCGATCCCATCCTGTTTGGGGGAGAAGGTCATAAAGGACTCTATGAAATCCTGACCACCTCTTGGCACGCTCAGTTAGCGATCAATCTTGCCTTACTAGGGTCTTTAAGCATCATCGTGGCGCACCATATGTATGCCATGCCTCCTTACCCCTATCAGGCTATTGATTATGGAACCCAGTTATCCTTATTTACTCATCACGTTTGGATTGGTGGGTTCTTGATTGTGGGTGCTGGAGCGCACGGAGCCATCTTCATGGTACGGGATTACGATCCAGCTAAGAACGTCAACAATGTTCTTGATCGTATGCTTCGTTCAAGAGATGCCATCATCTCCCATCTTAACTGGGTTTGTATCTGGCTTGGCTTCCATAGCTTCGGTCTTTATATCCACAATGACACCATGCGGGCCTTAGGTCGTCCCCAGGATATGTTCTCGGATCAGGCGATTCAATTACAGCCCATCTTTGCTCAGTGGGTACAAAATTTACATACCCTAGCCCCAGGTGCAACCGCACCCCATGCTTTAGGCACAGCAAGTTATGCTTTTGGGGGCGATACCATAGCGGTTGCGGGTAAAGTGGCTATGATGCCCATTACACTTGGTACGGCTGATTTCATGGTTCACCACATCCATGCTTTCACCATCCATGTCACCGTGTTAATTCTTTTGAAAGGGGTACTCTACTCTCGTAGTTCTCGCCTTATTCCTGATAAGAGTGAACTCGGCTTCCGTTTCCCCTGTGATGGTCCTGGACGGGGTGGTACCTGTCAAGTATCCGGTTGGGATCATGTGTTCCTCGGATTATTCTGGATGTACAACTCCTTATCCATTGTCATCTTCCACTTCAGTTGGAAAATGCAGTCGGATGTCTGGGGAAGTGTCTCTCCCGATGGTGCCGTTTCTCACGTCACAGGCGGGAACTTTGCCCAAAGTGCTATTACCATCAATGGTTGGCTAAGGGACTTCCTATGGGCGCAAGCAGCCAATGTGATTAACTCCTACGGCTCTGCTTTATCAGCCTATGGCATCATGTTCTTAGCAGGTCACTTCATCTTCGCCTTTAGTTTAATGTTCCTCTTCAGTGGACGGGGCTACTGGCAAGAACTGATTGAGTCGATTGTTTGGGCTCACAACAAGTTAAAAGTTGCACCTTCGATTCAACCCCGCGCTTTGAGTATTATTCAAGGTCGTGCGGTGGGTGTAGCTCACTACCTGTTGGGAGGAATCGTTACCACTTGGGCATTCTTCCTGGCACGAAGTCTATCAATTGGATAACCTAGGGTAAAAGGACAAGGAAGCAACGGTTCCCCTCTGTCCTTTATCCTCTATCTTTTAAGATAAAGACGGCACTAAAACCGTTTTTCCCCTCCTGTCGTTTACGACAAGGACTAATGACATCAGCAAATGAGTATCAGCCTCATTGTTTTAGAGAGGAGAACTTCCTAAAAAGCTATGGCAACTAAATTTCCAAAATTTAGCCAGGACCTCGCTCAAGATCCCACCACACGTCGGATCTGGTACGGGATAGCCACGGCCCACGATTTTGAAACCCATGATGGAATGACCGAGGAAAATCTCTATCAAAAGATTTTTGCCTCCCATTTTGGTCATATCGCCATCATCTTCCTGTGGACCTCCGGCACCCTCTTCCATGTGGCCTGGCAAGGTAACTTCGAGCAGTGGATTACTGATCCCCTCAACATTCGTCCTATCGCCCATGCGATTGCGGACCCCCACTTTGGTCAAGGGGCAATTGATGCCTTTACCCAAGCAGGTGCTTCTTATCCTGTAAACGTCGCTTATTCTGGTGTGTACCACTGGTTCTATACCATCGGCATGACAACAAATGGTGATCTTTATCAAGGGTCCATTTTCCTCTTGATTTTATCTGCCTTGTTCTTATTCGCTGGTTGGTTGCACCTTCAACCTAAGTTCCGTCCTAACTTGGCTTGGTTTAAAAATGCTGAGTCCCGTTTAAACCACCACTTAGCTGGTTTATTTGGAGTTAGCTCCTTAGCTTGGACTGGTCACTTAGTTCACGTTGCGATTCCTGAAGCTCGCGGACAGCACGTTGGTTGGGATAACTTCTTATCTACACCTCCTCATCCGGCTGGGTTATTACCCTTCTTCACCGGAAACTGGGGTGTGTATGCTGAGAACCCCGACACCGCTAGTCATGTGTTCGGAACCGCAGACGGTGCAGGAACAGCGATTTTGACCTTCTTAGGTGGTTTCCATCCCCAAACGGAAGCATTATGGTTGACAGATATTGCCCATCACCATTTGGCGATCGCAGTAATCTTCATCATCGCTGGTCATATGTACCGCACCAACTGGGGTATTGGTCACAGCATCAAGGAAATCCTCAACACCCACAAACCCCCCAGTGGTAATTTGGGTGAAGGTCATCGCAATATGTATGACACCGTTAATAACTCTCTCCACTTCCAACTCGGTTTAGCGTTGGCTTGTTTAGGGGTTATTACCTCCTTGGTGGCACAGCATATGTATTCCTTGCCTTCCTACGCTTTTATTGCTAAGGACTATACCACTCAAGCTGCACTCTACACTCATCACCAGTACATTGCTGGTTTCTTGATGGTAGGTGCATTTGCTCACGGTGCTATCTTCTTCGTTCGTGACTATGATCCCGAAGCGAATAAAGATAATGTGTTAGCGCGGATGCTAGAACACAAAGAGGCTATTATTTCCCACTTAAGTTGGGTGTCTCTGTTCCTTGGTTTCCACACCCTCAGTTTATATGTTCATAACGACGTTGTGGTTGCTTTTGGAACCCCTGAAAAGCAAATCTTAATTGAGCCTGTATTCGCTCAGTTTGTACAAGCTGCTTCTGGTAAAGCACTGTACGGGTTTGATACTCTCTTATCTAACCCTGATAGTTTAGCCACTGGCGGTTTTGTTGCTCCTGTTTATTTACAAGGTTGGTTAGATGCTATAAATATTGGTACTAAATCCTTGTTCTTAAGTATTGGACCTGGTGACTTCTTAGTTCACCATGCGATCGCCCTTGGTTTACACACCACTACCTTAATCTTAGTTAAGGGTGCTTTAGATGCACGGGGATCTAAGTTAATGCCCGATAAGAAAGACTTCGGTTACTCCTTCCCTTGTGATGGTCCTGGCCGAGGTGGTACTTGTGACATCTCTGCTTGGGATGCTTTCTACCTCGCTATGTTCTGGATGCTCAATACCTTGGGATGGTTAACCTTCTACTGGCATTGGAAGCATTTAGGGGTTTGGTCTGGCAACGTTGCTCAGTTCAACGAAAACTCAACTTACCTCATGGGCTGGTTCCGTGATTATCTCTGGGCGAACTCTGCTCAGTTGATTAACGGTTACAACCCTTACGGTGTGAATAACCTCTCTGTCTGGGCTTGGATGTTCTTATTTGGACACTTAGTTTGGGCAACTGGGTTTATGTTCCTCATCTCTTGGCGTGGATATTGGCAAGAGTTGATCGAAACCATCGTTTGGGCCCATGAACGCACGCCTTTAGCGAACTTAGTTCGTTGGAAAGATAAGCCTGTGGCTCTTTCTATCGTTCAAGCTCGTGTGGTTGGTTTAGCTCACTTTACGGTGGGTTATATCCTGACGTATGCGGCGTTCCTCATTGCTTCTACCGCCGGTAAGTTTGGTTAACAGACTAGGTAGATAATTAGCGTGAGATAATAAATAAATCCCCTGCCTTTTGGTGGGGGATTTTTAATGGAATATGAAGTTAAAAGTTTAGTCAATTTTTGATTTCTTGATTAATTTTCCGTTTGAGAATGTCTTGACTGACTTCTTGATTATCAGCAAAATTGTACCAGGTTGCTTCATTATCAGGACTACGACGACTCATTAATATATTTAAGGCTTCTTGATCATCTCGATGTTTTAGAACATAAGCTTTTAATTCTTGTCGAGTCATGAGACCTCTTGCAGACGACTAAAAATCTTTAAAATCCTCTCTTATACTTATCGAAATCGTGGTAAGAGATTCGGATTAAGAGCGAACTTAATAGCTGGACTTCATAAATACGATCTGGCTAATTAATTTGTAAAAAAAATTCATTAATTTTCTAGTTAGTTGAGCTTTTAATCATTAGCTAGACTGATTTGTATAGATTAAACCTCTCTCATATGGGGCTTTCTAACTGAACGAGTCGCACCATGAAGAAATAAAATTTAATACCAAACCTGTATTTCAAGTCCCCTGCTAAATGTAGAGGGGTTTTTTTTGCTTAAGAGTCGCATAACTGAAATTATGGGACACTGCACTCAAATTTCTGTGGAGTGAAAAGCCAGCCAAATAGTTGGGCTTCAATTAAAATTGGTAACAAAAACCTTCATGAGCAGAACGTCTTAACTATTTGCCTTTGGCTTTTTTCAGAGGTTGGTAGAATTTTAAGATAAAAAACTAGAGGTGAGGATTAAATGAATAGATGCTCTTACAGAAACGATAAGCTATCTAGAACAGACTAAAATGTAAATTATGATAATCATTATGATGTAAATTTAAACTGTCTAGAATTGCAAAATACAAGAAATTAGACAACTTGAAAAAAAAATAAGAGTTTTTGTATATAGTACAAAGACCGTAAATTTTTAATTTAAAATCGCTGAAACACTGATGAGAAGTTTTTTAGGGGTTCCGTATGTAACTTTATACCTTAAGTATCAATCAAAGAACAATTTCGGTAATTAACTAGATTAATTAATACTATTAAACTCACATTACTTCAAGTTTAGTTTCTTTTTCGCTTTAGTAATGAAATTACGCTTAAACTACCTAAGCCTAATAACCCCACTAAATTAGTTGATTCAGAAACAGATACAGTAGAATTATTTTCTAACTCATTCTGTAGTGAGTCAGAAAATAAGGGAATTATTCCTTGTTCTCGACTCAAGTTAGTAGAATTATATAGTAAACTTAAATTACTTGGAGAAATTATATCTTTCATAGCTTTATCGATAAATTTAGAATAGTTTGACACTCTTGTATGACTGAATAATTCTCCAAAACTAGAATTTGTCAATTCATCAATATCTGGTGGGCTAGAAATAAAAGGTGGCCCAGCTATATATGAAAGTACACCGGCAATTTTTCCATCAATAAAAGCGGGGCTACCAGAATCTCCAGTCCCCCAACCAATTTCTTTTTTTTCTAGTCCTAAATCATTAATTCCTAGAATAAGACCCAGAGCATCATTACTAACTAAACCATTATCAAAATCGCTAACTAATTGACTACCTGGACTGGCTATAGCAGTAATAGGAAGAACATCTTTAAAGGCATCAATTACTGTTTCAAATCTATTTTTTCCCACCAATTTTTTTTGCCCTTTAGTACCAATAATTGCTCCAGTTGAACCAGTACCATAATCACCATATCCTACAGCTTTTATTATCTTATTGATTTCATTACTCTTTCTATAAATTTTATACTGTTCTGCTTTGTTAGGTGCTTTTCGAGCTAATTTTAAAACAGCCACATCTCCACCTTGTATATAACTGATATCACTTCCATCATTGTTCCATTCTGGAGAAATAAAAACATTACTGAGAGTTCTATAGGATTTACTCTTAGGTAAAGAGAATACAACTGTCATATCATCTAAATTAGCATTGAAAAGTCTGGAGGCTTCCGTAAGACAATGAGCAGCTGTCAGAATATGCCTTCCTCCATCAAGTAAAGATCCTGTACAGAAATGTTCTCCGAATACTTCAAGAGATATAACGCCGCTAAATTGATCTTTTTTTACAAGATAGTTATCAGGATCATTTACTGTTACGATTGCTTTTGTGGGTTTCTCGGTTGTTAAAAATCCTAGGCAAGCTAAAATTACTGATAATAAATTTTTAGTTACTATAGTTTTAGTAATTTTCATCATATTTTTAAGTTAAATTTACTCTAAATTGACTGCTAACTGGTTAATTAGTTCCTGAAAACACACTATCTCAATCTTCATCTAAATCAAGACATTCTTCGCCCCATAAAGATGTTAATCGGTTTAAATAATAACTATACGATGACATTTTTTCTGAGTTAGTCATCAAGTAAATTTTGTCAAGTTGTTGTTTATTCATAGTATAGTTTTAATTCTCTTAATTAGTTGAATTTATGGATTATTGCTTTACATTAAATTTATAAACTAAGTATTATATTGTATGTGATTTAGATCAGACTAGATTAGTGATTTCATAGACCTCTTGCAAAAGTATTTTGTGATATAATTCAATGCTATTTTTTTGTCTAATTTTACGTGGCAAGACACCCAGAATTCCTGATTTTTTTGAATGAGATAGTAGAGAGCGATTGCCACAAACAAAAATAATTAAAAATGGGCAGCACAAATCAGTCTAGCTAATGATTAAAAGCTCAACTAACTAGAAAATCAATGAATTTTTTTTACAAATTAATTAGCCAGATCGTAGTTATGAAGTCCAGCTATTAAGTTCGCTCTTAATCCGAATCTCTTACCACGATTTCGATAAGTATAAGAGAGGATTTTAAAGATTTTTAGTCGTCTATTAATATGTTCGATCGTGATTCTTAATCGATTTAGTTGCCGATTATATCTTTTCTCTTCTTTGCTTAACTTTTTCCCTTTGCTTGGTGCGGATAATCTCGCCGTGCGACGGCGAGTTCCGCATCCGCTTTTTTGTTGAATTACTAATTGTGTTTTGAGAGTGTGTTCTTTTTGTTTTCCACTATAAAACTGTTTTTTCAGAAATGCGCACCTATTATGATAAGTTATTTACGCTCTAATTATCAAAAAGATCCAAAGTTTAGTCCTCCGTATAGAATTTTAACTGACATAGATTCAGACTATAAAATACCTTTCCAGAGATATGGAACAATTGATATTAATGGAAATCCTATTTTTTATTATATTTACTTTACCTTACAAGAAATATTGGATGAAGTGAAAAAAAAGTCAATGTAACAAAATGTTGGAAGAAGTTCCCACCTATCAACGAAAATTTCATCACACTTGAACAAACAAAGATTAAAAATAAAACTGTAAGATCAAGAAGCAGGTGAGCATTTTTTCCGCTAACAAGGTGAGAAACTCGACATTGTAAAGAAGTTAAACTTCGGAACTTTTAAACATCAAGAATGACTTTTGCTTGAGGATGAGCAATACAAGCTAAAATATAGCCTTCCTCTTGCTCATTACTATCTAAACCATCAGGATCACCATCATAACGAATCTCTCCGTCCAATTTTTTAACTTTACAACTTCCACATCCCCCACTCCGACAACTACAGTCTATATCGATCATTTCCTGTTCAGCTAAGTCTAATAAGGACATTTGTTCATCACAGAGAACCTCTTTTCCTGACTTCGCAAAAACCACAGGATAAGATGGATTGTGACTCTCAGATGTAACAGATTTTGGTGTAGTAACATGATCATTGTTGGTGATATGGTTATGGGTTTTGATAACAGGTAAATTATCATTTTTCTTTCCAGAAGATGATTGTTTTTTCTTAGAAATTCCAAAACTTTCTTGGTAATAGTTTTCCATCGGAAAACCTAAACTATTTACCAAGTTCTTGACTCCTTTCATAAAGCCATCGGGACCACAAACATAGATAACTCTATCCTTAAAATCAGGACAAATAGCGGGCAATAAAATCTCATTTAACCGCCCTGTAAATCCCCACCAAGGTTCACTTACAGCATTTCTAGTAATGTTTAATGCCAGATGAAAATTATTATGATTGGTAGCCATTGCTTCTAACTCCCTGCGATAAATAATATCCTTAGGAGTTTTTGCACTATGTAGGAAAACAATATCCCGATTCGCTACTGTATCTAATGCCCAACGAGACATAGACATCATGGGTGTAATGCCACTCCCTGCTGAAATTAATAACAGTTTAGACGCATTATTATCTACACAAGTAAACTTACCTGATGGGCCAGTTAAAGTAATTTCATCTCCTACTTTAAAATGGTCATGTAACCAATTAGATACTAATCCAGGTGGAGCATCAGGAACATCCACTGGAGGCGGTACTCTTTTGACTGTAATTTCCAGCGTATGGGGGCGAGAAGGAGTCGAAGAAATAGAATAGGATCTCTTTATTATTTTACCATTAATATTAAGTTTTAGGGTAACAAATTGTCCTGGTTTATAATTAAAGAGGGTGGGAGAAGTCGCAACAAAACGGAAGGTTTTCACATCTCTGGTATCCTCGATAATATTGAGGCAGCGAACCGTTAATTCTCCTTTTGACCACCATTTTATACCGTTTAAGGTGGGAGGATTAGAGTTCAGGGCTAAAGTTTGATTGTCTAGCGCATTAGGGACTGATTCTTTTACTTTTTTAGCGTCAGGTAATAGAGAAGCAGTAGATGGGGGAATAGATGTAGATTGAGAAGTATTGATAGTAGTTGTGGGTTTAATAATAGTGTGAGAGGGTTGCTCGTTAGGCTCTATTTTGTTATCGTGAGAACGGCGATTTTTTCGTGTCAAAGCTTTGATATTTTGCAAAGTTCGCTTATTAGAGGATTGGGAACTTGAGTTATTTTTATTCTTTTTTTTACTAAATTTAGATTTTCTTTTAATGGGTAATCCATCAATAATTAATACGAATTCTCCGATCCGAATAATATCATCAGTTTCTAAGGGATAAGATTGCTTTTTTTTGATCGGTTCATCATTATATTGAGTTATCCCTTGCTCTGTTAAATCCTGAAAATAATACTTTCCTTTGTCCGTAAATAATTTAGCATGGATCTCTTGAACCCTCATGCTAGGAAGCATCAACCCACAACTGGGAGAGTTGCCAATTAAACAGCCATCATCTTTAAGACGATGATCGCTTAATTCTAGTTCCTGGTGTTCTAAGGGATGTTGTGGATTAAATAACTTAATTTTTAGCATGGGATTAACTAAAATGAAGAAGGTGCGAGAGACTTGATCCTGATAGCTTTAGAATGCCCAAAAACTCGGCTAAACTTCACACATTCCAAATCTTTTTTAAAATCTGTTATAATTCGTAAAACTATTAGGGCTTGTTGGGAAGTTTTCTATCCTTATCAAATCTCTATCTTCTTGTTATTAATTAAAATAATGCTTGTATGTTGTTTAACTCTCTTGATTTTGCCATTTTTTTGCCCATAGTATTTTGTTTATATTGGTTCTTAAAAGATAAAGGGTTAAGGATTCAAAATTGTTTAGTTCTGGCAGCTAGTTATGTTTTTTATGGAACCTGGGATTATCGTTTCTTAGGATTGATTATTTTTAGTACATTAACCGATTATTTAATTGGTTTAGGTCTAGAAAATTCTCAAGATAAAAAACTGAAGAAAAATTTATTATTGCTGACAAGTCTTCTGGTTAATTTAGGAATATTAGGATTCTTCAAATACTACAACTTTTTTATAGAAAATATCAACCATGTTTTTTATTTCCTAGGACAAGAAATTAATATAAGTTCACTCAATATTGTTCTTCCTGTAGGGATAAGTTTTTATACATTTCAAACCTTAAGTTATTCCATAGATGTCTATCAAGGAAAAATTAAACCAACCAAAGATTTGATTGCTTTTGCCGCTTTTGTTAGTTTTTTCCCCCAATTAGTTGCCGGTCCTATTGAGCGTGCGGCTCATCTTTTGCCTCAATTTCATCGAGAAAGAAAGTTTAATTATAATGATTCGGTTGATGGTTTAAGACAAATGCTTTGGGGGTTGTTTAAAAAGATAGTAATTGCTGATAATTGTGCTGTCTATGCTAATAATATTTTTAACAACTCTTCAGATTATTCTGGCAGCACTTTACTGTTAGGTGCATTCTTTTTTGCTTTTCAAATTTATGGAGATTTTTCTGGTTATTCTGATATAGCGATTGGAGTTGCTAGACTATTCGGTTTTGACTTGATGCAAAATTTTGCTTTTCCTTATTTTTCAAGAGATATGGCTGAATTTTGGAGACGCTGGCATATTTCTTTATCGACTTGGTTTCGAGACTATCTTTATATTCCTTTAGGAGGAAGTCGTGGAGGGATAGGGATGAAAATAAGAAATACATTTATAATCTTTTTAGTCAGTGGTTTTTGGCATGGTGCTAACTGGACTTTTATCATTTGGGGGGCAATTAATGCTATTTATTTTCTTCCTTTATTGCTGTCAAGAAAAAATCGTCATAATATCAAAATTGTTGCTCAAGGGAAACTCTTTCCATCCCCGAAAGAGGCTTTATCTATGGCAGTGACGTTTAGCTTAACTATGTTAGCCTGGATATTTTTTCGAGCAGAAAATGTAGGACACGCCCTGAGTTATATTCAAGGTATATTTCATCCTTCTCTTCTGAGTATCCCTGATTTACCCCAACGAAAAAATATTGTTTTTTTATTACTACTAATTATTTATTTCGTCTTTATTGAGTGGCTAGGAAGAGAAAAAAAGTATGCTATTGAAAAATTATTTCTCAAACAAAATCGTCTAGTCAGATGGATTTATTATTATTCAATTATTTATATGATAATTGTTTTTGCAGGACAAGAACAAGACTTTATTTATTTTCAATTTTGAGGTATAGTATGCTCAAGTTTTTTCTCTTAAAGGTTTCTATTTTTTTATCAATTCCTTTAACTCTAATTATCTTAGTTGGAGCAACATTTCCGCCAACACCCAGATCATCTACTTCCCTTTTATTTGCTAAAGTTGATAAAGATGCTCTACTAAAAGAATCTCCTTCTCCTCGTTTAATTATGATTGGTGGCTCGAATTTAAGTTTTGGAATTAATAGTCAAATGCTTAAAGATTCTCTTAACTTAAATCCCATTAATACGGGAATTCATGCTTCAATTGGTTTGAAATATATGATGGATGATATTCTCGATAATATTCAAGATAAAGATATTATTATTATCGCCCCAGAATATCAACAATTTTATGGCGATGCTGCCTATGGGAGAAATGAATTATTGAGAATTGTCTTTGATATTGATCGAGAGAGTATTAACACCTTAAACCACCAGCAATGGCTAAAAATCCTTCCTTATTTTTCTCGATTTTCTATCTCTAAACTTAAACCAAGTGAATACTTTTTTCAGCAAAGTAAAAATATTGGTGTTTATGAGAGGAGAGCGTTTAATGAATATGGAGATGTGGATATCCATTGGAACCGTAAACAAAAAAAATTTAACCCTCAGCGAAAAATATCAGATGACTTTAATCAAAAAATTATCAAACAAATGGTTGATTTTAGAGAGAAAGCAACTAAAAGAGGGGCGATTGTTTATGTAACCTTTCCAGGTTATCAAGATGTTTCTTTTGAAAAAAGTAAAGAAGAGATTGCTAAAATTGAAAAAGAACTCATTAACAATGACTTTATATTATTGGGTTCCCCCGAAAGATATAAAATGCCTAGCAGCATGATGTACGACACTCCTTATCATCTCACTAAACAAGGAACGACCCTGAGAACTCAAAAGCTAATTGAAGACTTGAGAAATGCCTTAACTCAAAGTAACTTTAGTATAAAACTATGATCTTTCGTCAATTATTTGATCCAGAATCATCTACCTACACCTATTTAATTGCTGATCCTATCTTAAAAGAAGCGGTACTGGTTGATCCAGTCTTAGAAAAAGTTATACGAGATCGTCAACTCCTCGAAGAATTAGGATTAACTTTAAAATACTGTTTAGAAACTCATATTCATGCCGATCATATTACAGGAGCGGGAAAATTACGAGAGATGACCGGATGTTTCAGCATTGTTCCCGAAAATGCTAACATTTCCTGTGCTGATGGTTGTTTAAAGGATAGAGAAATCCTAGAGTTAGGAAATGTTATTATAGAGGCGATCGCTACTCCTGGTCATACTGATAGTCATCTTGCTTATTTAGTCAACCAAAAGGCTGTTTTGACAGGAGATGCGTTATTCATTCGAGGATGTGGACGAACAGACTTTCAAGGTGGGGATGCAGGGACATTATATGATTGTGTGACTCAGCGACTGTTTACCCTACCCCATGAAACCCTAGTCTATCCGGGTCATGATTATCAAGGTCATACGGTTTCTACCATTGCAGAAGAAAAAAAATGGAATCCTCGTTTTGTCGGACGCGATCGCAGCAACTTTATCACGTTTATGAACAATCTTAACTTATCTAATCCAAAAAAGATGATGGAGGCCGTTCCTGCTAATCAAAGGTGTGGCAATATTTAGTTATCAGATAAAAAAATGAACAGAAAAATCTTCAAATTTATTGTACTGTTAACTCTAATTTTTTCCTTAACACAACCAGCTTATGCGGTGGTTAAAGAAAGTGCAATCCCTCCTGATATCATCCTTTATAAATCTATGCAAACTTGGCGAGATACTTCTAATAATCCTTGGGAGGTTATCTTTTTTAAAGAGATAAAAGGTGATAAAAAACCTAAAATAAATCTTCGTTTAGTGGGGTTTCCTGATTTGTTTGAGTTTGAACACCCTCAACCCTTAATTATTAAAATTAGAGAAGATTTAATCATTAAAGTACCTGATGTTTTTGCCAAGGATCAAGACGCATTCTCTCCTAATCTGGGACAATATGACTTTCAACTCATTATGAATCAATTAGAGAGTAACAATTTTTGGCTATTAGAATTACCGTTAAAGTATAATCAATCAAGCACCATTAAAATTCCTTATTTTATGTTAGAAGAATGGCAAAAGATTATAAATCTTCATAACTTTTAGGGTGGACATTGCCCACCCTACTTGAGCTATTCTTGTCCTAAATATTTAGCTACCGTTTGCACATCCTTATCTCCCCGTCCGGAACAGTTAATAATCAGACGGGGACTGCCTTGGAGTTGAGGACAGAGGGTTTCTAAATAGGCGATCGCATGGGAGGTTTCTAGGGCCGGAATAATCCCTTCCAACTCTGATAAACGCTGAAATGCAGCCACTGCTTCAGCATCCGTAACACTATAATATTCTGCACGATTAGTATCTTTGAGGTAACTATGTTCGGGCCCAACCCCAGGATAATCTAACCCAGCACTAATAGAATGGGCTTCAATCACTTGTCCTTCTTCATCTTGCAATAAATAACTCATAGCCCCATGTAAAACCCCAGGACGACCTTTTGTTAAGGTAGCTGCGTGTTTTCCAGAGGCGATGCTTTCTCCTGCTGCTTCGACTCCAATGATGCGGATCGAGGGTTCTTTGATAAACTCATAAAACAGTCCCATCGCATTAGAACCACCTCCCACACAGGCTAATAAAATATCGGGTAAACCGCCCCATTTTTCCGTGCATTGTTGACGGGTTTCTTGACCAATGATCTGATGAAAGTCCCGAACAATCATGGGATAAGGATGGGGCCCGGCCACGGACCCTAAAATATAGTGAGTCGTTTCTACATTGGTTACCCAGTCTCTGATAGCTTCTGAAGTGGCATCTTTAAGGGTTCCCGTTCCTGCCTCAACCGGCTGCACTTTTGCCCCTAACAGTTTCATGCGGAAGACATTTAATTTTTGTCGTTCCATATCATGAACCCCCATGTAGATAACGCATTGCAGACCGAAACGGGCGCAAACGGTTGCTGTGGCCACTCCATGTTGTCCGGCACCGGTTTCAGCAATAATACGCTGTTTGCCCATGCGCTTTGCTAATAGCACTTGTCCGAGGGCGTTATTAATTTTGTGGGCCCCTGTATGGTTTAAATCTTCCCGTTTAAGATAAATTTGTGGGCCGCTACCATCGGGTCTGGCGTAATATTGGGTTAAACGTTCAGCAAAATAGAGAGGATTGGGACGGCCCACATAGTCTTTTAGGAGTTCAGAGAGTTCTGCTTGAAAGTCCGAATCATCCTTATAACGATGATAGGCCGTTTCTAGTTCACTCAGAGCAGGCATGAGGGTTTCTGGTACATATTTCCCACCGTATTGGCCAAAACGCCCTATTTCATCGGGATATTGAGGGGCTGCTGATGATGGGGAAAGAGGGGTGGTAGTCATTGTGTTTTTTCTATTACTGTTGCGATCAAACAAAAAGCTTTGAATTGAGTTATGCTCATGTCTAACTATATCTAATTATATTGTTCTACCAGTGATGATAATTTACAATCCTTTCTAGTGCTTTAAAGTTGGCACTATTATATTGTCTTTTCTCCTTGTCCATTGATACTTTCGCTCTGGCATTCTACCTTGATTGAAGGTGTGTGAGGTAGCAATACACTTTTTATCAATTAACCATGATCCCTATTTCTGAGCGATCGCAAACTCAGGAAAACTTTCATTCTGCTCAGAGTCGAGTGAACGCTCGATGGGAACCTGATTGGCTGTCCGAGTTGTAACATTAGGCGTCCCTGGAGACTGACCCAACTGCAATGATAAATAGAGTAAGCACGTTACCGTGCTGGCTAGTAATAAACGTTCTAACATCTCACACCACCTAGAATAACTGACAAGAGAACCGATTCAACAGATTAGACGAGACATCCTTCAATCGCTTTAAGCGATATTGGGCTAACTTGGTCTAGTTTTATCTGTATTACCATCGGTTAACTTCACTTTGATCCTAACATATCCAGGGCACCTTAGAGAGAAAGCTTTGGAAATAATACGAAAAGCTTGAGTAATTTGGAAAAATTCTCAGGCTTTCCTCAAGTCAGTGATAGGGTTATGGGAGAAGTGGATAGTTTGAGATAGAAAATTGATGACATCAACTTCAACGATAGTGAGAACTGAATTAATTCTCAATCATTTCGTAATGATTTGAAACAACTTGCAAAGTAGGAATCAATGGCTAAATATTTTCTCATTGAATCACAAAGTCCTTTTGATTATCCAGAGGTTAATAATAACTATAACCTGGCCTCTGATCTAGCTGCTGCTGGTAATGATGTTACCTTATTTCTAGTTGAAAATGGAGTCTTAGCTGCTCGTTCGGCCGTTGCTTCTCAAGGGTTAACCAATCTCGGAAGCGTCAAATTATTAGCCGATGAATTTTCTCTCGATGAAAGAGGTATTGATAGGACAGAGTTAGGAGCAACGATTGAAGTCTCTACTGTTACATCTATCGTAGATGCAATGAGTGAAGGACAAAAAATGATGTGGTTATAAGTAATAGGAGAACACTGAAAAATGAGTCAAACAGTTCTAAATTTTTTGTTGATGGATGGTCCTTTTGAACAAGCTCGAACCACCACCGCTTTTCGTATGATTGAGGCAGCTTTAGAGAAGGGTTACGATGTTAATGTCTTCGCCTATGAGGGCGGAGTTTCTTTAGCTTTTGCTCATCAAAAACCCCATGCAAATAGTGTTCATGGTCGTACTTTTGATGAAGAAAATCATCCTTTAACTAAGGATTGGATCGCTGCTCTTTTTGAGAAAGCAAAAAGTAAAGGTTGTCAATTAGACTGGGTTAATTGTGGTCTTTGCGTCGATGAAAGAGGGGTTAATGAGGCGATAGACGGATGTAGGAGAGGTGCGCCTAAAGATTTTTGGCAATGGGTTAACACCCCCAGTGGCACGTTAGTTATTGGTACTAAATAAGGAGTTAATATGAAAGTATTACAAGTTATTCAATCCGCTTATCGTTGTACCATTGAAGAACAAGATGATCCCGTTATTTGGTTTGTTCAGGTTCTCGAAACTGTTGGCGGTGATGTTGATATTTTATTGCGGGGCAATGCTGTTAATTATGCAGTCAAAGATCAGTTAGTAGAAGGCCTTTGTTTTGGTAACTGGAAACAAACTTATCCGGCTAAAGTTGATGAAGATTTACAACAGGCTCTTGACAAAGGCATTAAAGTTTATGCCATTAGCGAGGATATTTCCAAACGGGGGATTCCTGAAGGAAAATTATTAGGAGGAATTGAAAAATTATCCTTTAAAGAATTGCCTCAATTATTTGAGAATTACGATCAAGTTTGGCATTGGTAAATTCCCTAGGGTCAATTCATCCATTGACCCTACCAAAATCTTGCTTTGCCTACCATCACCCTATTTTTAGGTTTTTAGCAAGTCTCGACCTCAGCCATTGGCGGGTGGAGGTAGTTGACACAAGGGTTTTTAGGTTTAATCCTTGGAGATGCGGACATATCCTGTGGACTGCCTGACTTCCATCACCCCTGCGCGATTTAAAACATATTGAATTGGAAAGCTAGTTGAGATATTAGTGCTGACAGGATTTGATACATCATCTAACCTGACTGTTCTCCTAATAAGATAGTCATTTCTTACATAAGA
Organism: Crocosphaera sp.; assembly: GCA_051439445.1. Taxonomy (GTDB): domain Bacteria; phylum Cyanobacteriota; class Cyanobacteriia; order Cyanobacteriales; family Microcystaceae; genus Crocosphaera. The sequence continues at coordinate 32,094 of JBFRWG010000210.1, read as the reverse complement.
ACCTAGGGTGTCAGGATTTGATGAACGATCTACCCCTACTGTTCTTCTCATAGGAGTTGTGGATAAATTATCTACCCCTACTGTTCTTTTCATAGGAGTTGATAAATCGTCTAATCCAACTGTTCTTCTAATAAGAGAGTCCTGTCTTCCATAAGAAGGAACACTCACCCCTCCCCTGTAGAAACGTTGACTTGTTTGGTTAGCCCCTCCCCCACCAACAATTCTACGACCTAGAATCGCCAGAGTTTCCTGATCCAGTTCTACCTTGATATTAATATTTGTTTGCCCATTGGCTATTCTACGAGCTAGAATAGCCCCTGCTTGCTCATTGTCATTGCTTGCTTGTCTATTATTTTCTATACTACCCCCAATTGTATTCTGATTACACAGATAGGATAAGTCAAGGGTTTGACCTGATCCATCCACTATGTAACATAAAGGACTAGCTTGAGTCGTTTCTAGACCAATAAACAAACTAATTAAACTAGATACACCAGCAATAAGGAGACTTTTGTTGCAAAACCCCTTCATAGAAATAACCTCCTATTTTTTCATAAGGTTTTTACCTAGAGCTTTCTATGACCCCATCTCTATTTTAATCCTACTCAAATAATTATCCTCTGGCTTCATCATCTTTTAAAAAGTCATTAAAATACAGAAAATCACAAGAATTTAAGGTGTAATTACTAATGACCCATAGAGGCAAACAATATATCTTAGCATTGGACTTAGGAACCACAGGCAACCGCGCCATCATTTTCAATCACCAAGGGGCAATAGTTGGCCAAGCGTATAAAGAACTGACCCAGCACTATCCTCAACCGGGTTGGTTAGAACATGATGCGCTTGAAATTTGGCAAGATACTCGTAGTGTTTTAGAACAAGTCCTCGAAAAGACCCATATTGCAGCTAAAGACATCGCAGCCATTGGTTTAACGGTACAACGAGAAACCTGTCTCTTATGGGATAAAATCACGGGAAACCCTCTCCATAAAGCGATCGTTTGGCAGGATAGACGGACTTCTTCTCTGTGTCTTGAGTTAAAAGAGCAAGGGAAAGCAGCAGATATTGAACAGCGCACGGGATTAATTTTAGATCCCTATTTTTCTGCCACTAAACTCGCTTGGTTAATGGATTGGGTCAAAGAACATAAACCACAAACGAATTTTGATCATGTCATCGCAGGAACCATTGATACTTGGATATTATGGAACTTGACCGGGGGAAAGGTTCACGCAACTGACCACAGTAATGCGTCTCGTACTATGTTAATGAATCTCGATACCTCTCACTGGGATCAGGGTTTACTGGACTTATTTAAGATTCCTCTTCAGATGATGCCGGAAATTAAACCCAGTATGGGGTCGTTTGGTCATAGCGATCCAGAATTATTAGGGGTTGAAATTCCGATTACTGCTATTTTTGGCGATCAACAAGCGGCTTTATTTGCTCATGGTTGCAGTCGGCCAGGGTTACTTAAATGTACCTATGGAACCGGTTCTTTCCTAATTGTACAAGCCGGCCATGAGGTGATGCGTTCCTCTAATGGACTGTTATCAACGGTGGCATGGACAAGGAATCAATCTACAAATTATGCCCTCGAAGGAGCGATTTTTACCGCAGGAGCTTCTATTCAATGGTTACGAGATGGACTCCAAATCATTAATAGTGCGGCTGAAACGGAAGCCATCTGCAATCAAGTCCCTGATACCAATGGGGTCTATTTTGTTCCAGCTTTAAGTGGTTTGGGTGCGCCTCATTGGGATATGACAGCACGGGGATCATTTATTGGTATTACTGGGGGGGTGCAACGAGAACATATCGTTAGGGCTGTTTTAGAAGCGATCGCCTATCAGGTTAAAGAGGTGGTAGATGCTATGAATAAAGGGTCAGATTTGGCTGTGGCCCGCTTAAAAGTCGATGGAGGAGCTTCTCAAAATAACTTTTTGATGCAGTTTCAAGCGGATGCTTTAGGGGTTCCTATTGAACGGCCTCTGGTCTTAGATGCGACAGCACAAGGGGCCGCTTTTGGTGCCGGGTTGGCCGTTGGTTTTTGGGATGATTATGATACATTGATTGCCAGTCGCAAAATTGATCGCATCTTTGAACCTGGGGAAAATGCTCAAGGGGTACAAGAGAATTTTATCCCTTGGACAAAAGCAGTAGAAAGGGCCAAACATTGGATTGATTCAATTTAGAATGCGCGAATTTAGAATGCGCGAATTTCCCAATTCTTAACTATTAATCCTTTGTTCTTTAATTCTACATTTTACCTTCTGTTTTATTCATTTTGAATTAACTCAACAACACGCTCATTTGTTTCTCAGAAAGATTATATATTTTCCCTGAGAAACTGTCCCTGAAATCAGTCTTAAGACAAAATATCAAAAACCTCTGATTTTCGATTCATATTTTACTATTTTTGTCAAGTCTTCTATCATCCCTTAAGCCATTATTTTAGTACATTTGCTCAAAATAGTAGTCAAAATGACCTGTTAGATGAGTTACAACCGAAGAGCAACAACGAGACAATGATAGTTAGAGGTGGTATTTTAAAAAGTAGACAGATTGGCTACAGATTTTTATTCTTGACTATCATACCACAAAGGCGGAATCTCGTTGCTTATTGCAAATAATTCTCACATTTTGTCAAGAGCAGACTTTGAAGAAAATTTTTTATTTTAAAACAATTTAGCTTTTTTGATAACTTAAACTTATGTCCAGTGACGAAAGAAAGTATTTTTTTCCCAAACCTTTGCGGTTAAGGTTTCGATATGAGATAGTTGTGAAGGGTTAAGAGGTTGAAAACGAGATGCTACTTCAACATTCCCCTGTAACTGTTCTACGGTTTCAGCAGCAATAATACAGCTATGAACCCCTCCGAGAGAGAGAACATATCCCATTGCTTGTTCCATGCTAGATAAAGCCCCAGGTTTTAATAATTTGCCATAAGCAGGGACTTTCATGGCAATCACTCCTACATTCTTCTTTTGGGCCACGGGTAACACTGTTTTACTAAAAGGACGAGGGTGATGAACATCAGCCGCATTCAAAGAAACTAACGTCATATCAAAGGGGTAGCGTTGTAGGGCATTAGCAATAACATCTGGTTCATGATGACCCGTAATACCAGAAAATCGAATCAATTTTTGAGCTTTAGCCTCTTCAATGGCTTTGGCTGCTCCATTTCGCGCAAAAATTCTCTCTAAGTCTTCCTCAAAAGAGACATGATGTAACTGCCAAACATCAACATAATCAGTTTTTAGTCGTTTTAAAGATTGTTCTAATTCTCGCCAAGCCCCGTCATAGTCTCGTTTATCGGTTTTCGTCGCCATGAAAACTTGGGGACGATAGAAAGGTAAAACTTTGCCTAAATAGTCTTCACTCGGTCCATAACTCGCTGCTGTATCAAAGTAACGAATTCCCAAGTTAAAAGCAGCTTCAACAATAGCGATCGCTTCTTTTTCTTGTCCATATTTAGATAAAGGAGTTTGACCGGCACCTCCGAGTCCTAAAATAGGGACAGAAACCCCAGTCTTTCCTAATGTTCGTTGGGGTAAAGGTTCAAGAGGCAAAGATGTCATTTCTTCAACAGTTTCCCACTGATTGATATGCTGACAAGCCATAGCTCCCACCAGACTCATTCCTGCCAATAAAAAATTACGACGAGTGTGAAAAGAACTCATATTATTTTTATCTTTTATGGATTTTTTTTGATGAATAGAAGTTTTCCTGTATTTGACATCTCCTTTGGTTGAAACACAAAGGAATCAAGCGCGGATGTTGTGAAGGTGGTTAAAAACACACCTTCACAACGCTTACGATATAATTTATTTAAGTTTTTATACAAATCATACCGGTTTGGGACTGTCAAAGCTCCCCTACAGACCTTGGTTAAATCAAGATTTAACTGTGTCTTTACTTTCTTTAAAATGTTAGCCGACCCATGAGTATCAGTATTTACTGTTTGTCCATTTTTTATCTAGTATAGACCTCGTGTAATTCGTTTCCCACTAAATTTTACGCTTGCGGGTTTCTCACCGAACTTTGGCAATAAATCATTATCGAGAAATGAACTACTATAAGTGTAACTTTCCTCGGTTTCAGTAAAAACGAACTGTTTCCAGAGCAGGGGAAACCGTTCCTATTTTTTATCGTTGATTGGCTGGTGAAAGTGAGTCTAAAAAGTACGATAAGGAATACTCTCAAACCGTCGGATTAGGATTAAATAATGATGTTAAGTTACACGCTAAACGATTGTGTAACTTACAACGAGAAGAGATAGAAATAGAAAAGGAGCATAAAAAACTAATCAGTAAAGATGAGTTTTTTATGTATCGAAAAATCTTTACTAGCTTTGGTTTTGGGTTCAGACATCAAGGGATACTTATCAGTCAAATCTATCCTTTTGAGAATTTTCTAGGAGATGATGGTCAACCTATTGTGGTGTTTAAACGCTCTACTAAAAATAGTAAAAAAACTGATATAAAGCGTTGCTTATCTCGGAGAAGATTTGAGAAAATCTTAGGAGTTGACCCAACCAAAAACAGCAGTGGACGACAGAAAAGTAAAAAAATTATCGGCGGCTCTTCTTTATGTCGTAAGCTTTTTTAACAGTGGATTTATACTCGAATTGAGACACCTAATGGAAGGAAAAATAATCCTATCTTAGGGGAGCTTTATGAGTGGATGAAACAGGATAAGTTTAATGGTATTCCCATTAAGTTACGAAGAATGAAGGTGGCAAACCACCCAGTCAGATTACTTTTTAATGAGTTGGTTAATGAATTAACCTAACATCAATTATCATTGATAAAAGTTTAACCCATAGGTACATTTATCCTATGGGTTATCTATTTTGCCACAAAGTTCACTACAGGGAAATTTTGATACATTCAATTGAAAACTGATGTAAACCCCACCTGAAACAGTAGGGTAAACCGTCGTTATTGGGGAAGGAAAGGAGATTACAATGACAGTGTAATCAATTATAGATAATTCTAACAATGCAACCGACTAATCCTAATCAATTTACAGAAAAAGCATGGGAAGCCATCGTGCGCACCCCTGATATTGCTAAACAAAATAGTCATCAACAAATTGAAACTGAACACTTAATGAAATCTCTCATTGAGCAAGAGGGACTAGGGACAAGTATCTTTAATAAAGCCGACATCAGTATACCTAAATTAAGAGATCGAACCGAAGAGTTTATCCGTCTTCAACCCAAAGTTTCTAACCCTGGAGAGTCCGTATATTTAGGTCGTAGTTTAGACAGTTTACTTGACAGAAGCGAAAGATTTCGCAAAAAATTTGAAGATGACTATATTTCCATTGAACATTTACTCTTAGCCTACAGTCAAGATGACCGTTTTGGTAAAAATTTATTCAAGGAATTTGGTCTAACTGAAAATAAGTTAAAGGAGATTATTACACAAGTGAGAGGAAATCAAAAAGTGAGTGATCAAAACCCCGAAGGTAAATACGAAGCATTAGAAAAATATGGACGAGACTTAACACAATTAGCCAGAGAAGGTAAACTTGATCCTGTTATTGGAAGAGACGATGAAGTGCGTCGTACCATTCAAATTTTATCCCGTAGAACCAAAAATAATCCCGTTTTAATTGGGGAACCAGGAGTGGGAAAAACCGCCATTGTAGAAGGATTAGCACAGCGAATTATTAACAGAGATGTTCCCGAATCTTTACGGGATAGAAAATTAATTGCTTTGGATATGGGTTCCTTAATTGCCGGAGCAAAATATCGAGGAGAGTTTGAAGAAAGATTGAAAGCAGTTTTAAAAGAAGTAACAGATTCTCAGGGAAATATTATCCTCTTTATTGATGAGATTCATACCGTAGTGGGTGCCGGTGCAACACAAGGGGCCATGGATGCAGGAAACCTTTTAAAACCCATGTTAGCACGGGGAGAATTACGCTGTATTGGTGCAACAACCCTCGATGAATATCGGAAGTATATCGAGAAAGATGCGGCCCTTGAAAGACGGTTTCAAGAAGTATTAGTCAATGAACCCAATGTAGTAGATACCATTTCCATTTTACGGGGACTAAAAGAGCGTTATGAAGTCCATCATGGGGTCAAGATTGCTGATACTGCCCTGGTGGCAGCAGCCATGTTATCTAACCGTTATATTAGCGATCGTTTCTTACCGGATAAGGCCATTGATTTAGTGGATGAATCAGCCGCTAAATTAAAAATGGAAATTACCTCCAAACCTGAACAATTAGACGAAGTAGATCGGAAGATACTTCAGTTAGAAATGGAGCGACTTTCTCTACAAAAAGAAGAAGATCAAGCTTCCCGTGAACGCTTAGAAAGACTAGAAAAAGAATTAGCTGATCTCAAAGAAGAACAATCTCAACTCAATGCTCAATGGCAAGCAGAAAAAGAAGTGATCGATCAGATTCGTAAACTTAAAGAAACCATCGATCAAGTTAACTTAGAAATACAACAAGCTGAACGAGATTATGACCTCAATAAAGCGGCTGAATTACGCTATAGTAAACTAACAGATTTACAGCGACAAGTTAAAGACTTAGAAAGCAAAATTGCCGAACGACAAACCACGGGAAAAACTTTATTACGAGAGGAAGTTGTAGAATCAGATATTGCAGAAATTATCTCGAAATGGACAGGTATTCCTATCAGTAAATTAGTAGAATCTGAGAAAGAAAAACTATTACATTTAGAAGAGGAATTACACGAACGAGTCATTGGACAAGAAGAAGCCGTAACTGCTGTAGCAGAAGCAATACAGCGTTCTAGAGCCGGACTTTCTGATCCCAATCGACCCACTGCCAGCTTTATTTTCTTAGGTCCGACGGGGGTAGGTAAAACAGAATTAGCCAAAGCCTTAGCCAAGAATCTTTTTGATACCGAAGAAGCCATGATTCGTATTGATATGTCCGAGTATATGGAGAAACATAGCGTATCCCGTTTAATCGGTGCGCCTCCCGGATATGTAGGCTATGATGAAGGGGGACAATTAACCGAAGCCATTCGTCGTCGTCCCTACTCAGTTATTCTCTTTGACGAGATAGAAAAAGCCCACGGTGATGTCTTCAACATCATGTTACAAATTCTCGATGATGGCCGTTTAACCGACTCTCAAGGTCGAGTGGTAGATTTCAAGAATACTATCATTATCATGACCAGTAATATCGGCTCTCAATATATTTTAGATGTAGCCGGAGACGATACTCGTTATGATGAAATGCGTTCTAGGGTTATGGAAGCTATGAGGAATAGTTTCCGTCCTGAATTTCTCAATCGTATCGATGAAATTATTATCTTCCACAGCTTACAAAAATCACAATTACGGGAAATTGTCAAGCTACAAATTCAACTCCTAAGAAGTCGTTTAGAAGACCAAAAAATGTCTCTCAAACTCGCAGAGTCTGCCTTAGATTTTGTGGCGGATATTGGTTATGACCCTGTCTATGGTGCCAGACCTTTGAAACGTGCGGTTCAACGGTACTTAGAAACCCCCATCGCTAAATCAATTTTAAAGGGAGAATTTAAAGCAGGAGACACTATTTTTGTAGATGTTGAAGACGAAAGATTGATCTTTAAACGTTTACCCTCTCAGATGTTAACCGTTTAATTAAAACTGTGTCGGGGTTTAAAGGTTACTAACCTTAGAGACATCCAGAAGTCTAAAAACTTCTGGGTGCAAATGAATCCCCAACTAGAATCTGTGATTTATTTGGGGTGTGTTCAATGTTGAATAAATTTCTATGACTAAGTTTGTCTTTGTAACCGGTGGGGTTGTCTCTAGTATTGGTAAAGGTATTGTCGCAGCTAGTTTAGGCTGCCTATTAAAGTCCAGGAATTACTCTGTTTCTATTCTCAAACTTGACCCCTATATTAACGTCGATCCCGGTACCATGAGTCCTTATCAACATGGAGAAGTCTTTGTTACCGATGATGGGGCCGAAACAGACCTAGACTTAGGCCATTATGAACGCTTTACAGATACCCCCATGTCCCGTCTTAATAGTGTGACCACAGGATCAATCTATCAAGCGGTCCTCAATAAAGAACGACGGGGTGCTTACATGGGTGGGACAGTACAAGTTATTCCCCATATTACCAACGAAATTAAAGAACGCATTCATCGTGTGGCCAAAAATACTAATCCTGATCTCGTGATCACTGAAATCGGTGGAACCGTTGGCGATATCGAATCTTTACCCTTTTTAGAAGCTATTCGTCAGTTTCGCAAAGATGTGGGCCGCCATAATGTCCTCTATATGCACGTTACCTTAATTCCTTGGATTCCAGCAGCCAAGGAAATGAAAACCAAACCCACTCAACACTCCGTTAAAGAATTGCGATCGATTGGTATACAACCCGATGTTTTAGTCTGTCGTTGCGATCGCCCGTTAAAAGCAGGAATGAAGGAAAAATTATCAGAGTTTTGTGATGTCCCTGTCGAATCCGTCATCACCGCACAAGATGCCGGTAGCATCTATGAAGTTCCTTTAGTGGTGGAAAAAGAAGGATTAGCACAACAAACCCTAGAATTATTACACTTAGAACCCTGTAACCCCGATTTAAGCCAATGGCAAACTTTAATCCAAAGAATGCAGTCTCCTCAACGCAAGGTCGAAGTCGCTTTAGTGGGGAAATATGTACAACTGAGTGACGCTTATTTGTCCGTGGTAGAATCTCTTGTACATGGGGGTATTGCCACAGATAGCGAGGTTAAGCTGCGTTGGGTGAGTGCAGAAGATATTGAAAATTATGGGGCCGATAAATATTTACACGATGTTCATGGCATTATTGTCCCTGGTGGGTTTGGCATTCGTGGTGTGGATGGAAAGGTAAAAGCCATTGAATATGCGAGAAAACAGCAACTTCCCTTCTTAGGACTCTGTTTAGGAATGCAATGTGCTGTCATTGAATGGGGTCGTAATATTGCTGGTTTAGAGAATGCCAATAGTGCTGAGTTTGAACCAGAAACCCCAAACCCTGTCATTAATCTTTTACCGGAACAACAGGACGTTGTCGACTTAGGGGGAACCATGCGTTTAGGTCTTTATCCCTGTCGCATTACTCGTGATACCTTGGCCGCTTCTCTCTATCAACAAGAGGTCATTTATGAACGTCATCGTCATCGTTATGAGTTTAATAATGCTTACCGTAATCTCTTATTAGAAACAGGTTATAAAGTCAGTGGAACGTCTCCTGATGGTCGTTTAGTGGAAATTATTGAATTATCTGATCATCCTTTCTTTATTGCTACTCAGTTTCACCCTGAGTTTAAATCCCGTCCTAACTGCGCTCATCCTTTGTTTTTAGGTTTTGTTAAAGCTGCTATTGATCAGACTAAAGGCAGTTAAGTAACCTGAGTTCGGTGTTAGGAGTTCGGAGTTGGATTTTTTTCAACAAAAGAATGAGTGTTTGAGACTTCTGAGTTTGACAAGTTGTCTATAAATTGCAAAAAACGAGAAAAATTCAACAAATACTAAAAAAAACTTGACAAAAAATCGGGGGGGGAACAATACCTATGTAATTGTTCATAAATCGAGGAATGTTATGCAGCTTACCAAATCTTTGACCTCCCTTTCTGTTGCTACCTTTGGAGGTGCAGTTTTCAGTTTTGTTAGTGCGGATATTGCCCAAGCAGTTACTTTTACCTTTGATGGTGGTGATTTTGGTTTATCTACTATTGTTAAGACTGTTGATGGTATTACTTTAACTGTTTCTAATCCTTCCCCTGATTCTATATTTGTTGCTGATGGTGAGGGTTTAGCTGTACTGGGTGATAGCTTTGGTATTATTGACAGTTTTGATCTCACTTTTTCCAGTTCAGTGCAACTCAATTCTTATACCGTCGGTTTTATACAATCTTTAAACGGAAATGAAGTTATGACTTTATCTGATGGAACCTCAACTTCTGTAGAAAATTCTCCTTTTGCAATAGGTTTAAGAAACTTTAATAATCAATTTACTGTTGCTGCCGGGCAAACCATTAGTGTTACCAGTAATGGTGTTGATCCAAATGAGCTTATTCAATGGTCTGCTATAGAAGTAACCCCTGTAGAAGAACCCACTTCTGTTCCTGAACCTGGTTCAATGTTAGGATTATTAGCATTAGGTGGTTTGGGTGCAAAGTCTGCTGTTAAGAAGTTAAAAAAATAGAATCATTAAATTATCAACATTAATATTCGGTGTGAGGATGAGTTAACATAATATTACTCATCCTTTCTTTATTTAATAGTAATTTTCTAACATTCTTCTACACATTTGGGTAGGGGTCAACGGCCGTTTACCCCTACAATATAAACATCTGTAGTCCAAGTTTATGACAATGGTATAATCTTTCCGCTTTTTCTAAACGCCTTGTTTATTTGCTATGGTGGAATATGTATGAAATTGAATTGACTAAAACAGCTACAAAAAAATTGCAACGTTTGCCTCAAAATTTAGCGAAACGCATGATCGAAAAACTACGTATCATTGCTGAAAATCCCTATGGATAACACAATAATGTTAAAAAACTTGTAAATAGAAGTGGTTATCGTCTTAGAGTTGGAGATTAGCGTATTATTTATGAAGTAGAAGATCAAAAACTACGAATATTAGTTTTAGAAATTGACACAAGAGGAGGAATTTATCGATGAAATATGAGATTCTTCAAAAAGAAGGAAATTCTTATGCAGTTATCCCTGTAGAGATGTATCAACAATTATTAGAAGATTCTCAAATGCTTGCTGATATTAAAGCCTATGATCAAGCTAAAACTCGTCAAGAAGAATCTTTTCCTCTTGATATTGTAGAAAAAATCTCTATTAATGGGGAACATCCCCTCAAAGTTTGGCGAGAATATCGACATTTTACTCAACAACAACTAGCTGAGGCAGTTGGGGGTATCTCTAAAGCTGATCTCTCAGAGATTGAAGGTGGCAAAAAAACAGTTTCAAAGGAAATATTGCAAGCGATCGCTACTATTCTTAATGTTGATATTGATATGATTTCTAGTTATGATATGTAATTATTCATAAATCGAGGATAGAGAAAACATTCTCAGACAAATCAGCCAACAAATTGAGTATATTCCTAATAGAAGAGAAAAAAGTAATGTTGCTGCTTCTACTTCTATCTTAGCTAGTTTAGTATTAAGTAAGGACATCATTCAACGTTTACTTATTCTGTGACAGGTAAACTATGGATCAAATGTCTGATCACTTCGGTTTTGGTCTTACCATCTGCTCGACAATAGGCTTCTAGCCTTAATAAGTCCTTCTCAGGAAGACGAATGGTTAATACTTTATCTGATCTGGGTTTGGTTCTAGCCATGTTCTTTCTGTAATTACATTGTTCTTTACTTGTCCTAACAAGATCATAACACTATATCTTTATCTGTCACACAGTGAATGTACTTATTCTGTATTTTGTTAGTACAAAAACTTGACAAAGTATAAATATTGTCCTATAGTAGTAATAACGGAGCAAACAAAAAGCCCGTTTGTTGAATTAGAAACCATTTATGGTAAACAAGATAGATATCAATACCAAAACCTTAGATAATCATGTTAGTGATGGTAGTGAGTTAATTCCTTCTGATGTAGCTGCTAGAATCGAAAGAGAAGGAACCGTTAATGAAAAAAGAGAAGCAATCAATAATAACGATGCGCCAACGACAGGAGGTTATACAGTAGACCAAGAAGGATTAATTAATAATTATCCTGTGACTCCTCCCCTACAAGGAGCAAAATATCCTACCCCCAGAGAACAGTATGCTTATATGATTTTGGGAGGTTTAGCTGCGACATTTGTTATGAGTTTAATTGGTATTGCGTTTATTGTGAGTTAATTATTAATTCCCAATCATAATATTTTGTTAACCCAATGAATTAAGGAGGAACATATATGTCTACTCAAACACCTATTAAAGAACAAAACCTCAGTCAACAAAATCAGCAAAATATGGCTACTCAGACAGATAGAAACAAACAAAATCTTAGTCAACAAGCTTACGAAGAAAAGGTTAAAGCACAACTAGATAAGTTGAATGCTCAAATTGATGAAATGAAAGCTAAAGCGAAACAAGTAAAAGCTGATACAGAGGTTGAATATCATAGTCAAATCGAAGAATTATCTTCTAATCTAGATGCAGCTTTTAAAAAACTAGAAGAAATGCAAAAAGCAGGAGAAGATGCTTGGAAAGATATTCAAAATGGCTTTGAAAGTGCTTTTAATGAGTTACAAACTTCCTTTGAAAATGCAGCAAGAAAATTTCAATAAAGGCTAAAATCTGATCAAGGATGCGGATATATTCCGCATCCTTGATTAAATAATAGTATGAAAAATTATAAAACTTTGTATTTAAAGGTTATTCGATTAAATAATTTCTGGAAAACTGTAAAATTTTTTTATCTATAAAAAATGGATCAAATACTAACCACAATTTTTGATAGTATTAACATAATAATAGCAAAAACGATTAAAGGAATACCTGGAATTATTACAGCTATTATCATTATTATTTTAACTCGATTTGTAGCAAAATTCATTTCACAATTAGCTGATAAAATTGGGAAAAAAACGTTTAAAAGTCATTCATTACAAATACTTTTAACAAAAACAAGTTATGTTTTTATTTGGGTGGCTGGTGTTCTTTTTGCAGCCGTTGTTGCCTTTCCTGGGTTAAGATTAGGAGATATTATTGCCACATTAGGACTTAGTTCTGTAGCTATAGGTTTTGCCTTTCAAGACATTTTCAAGAACTTTTTAGCAGGGATACTCTTACTCATACAAGAACCCTTTCGTATCAATGATCAAATCATTGTAGGAGAGTATGAAGGTACTGTTGAATCTATTAGTATTCGTACTACACAAATCAGAACTTATCAAGGAGAAAGAGTGTTATTGCCTAATTCTACCGTGTTTACCAGTGCCGTACAAGTGAGAACCGCTTTTAATCATCGTCGTACTGATTTAGGGGTTGGGGTTGATTATAATACATCTTTACCCAAAGCAAAAACAATTTTACTGAGAACCATTTACGAAATTGATGATATATTAGAAACCCCCGAACCCGAAATAGATTTAGTTAATTTTGGTGACAGTTCTATTGATTTAGTGGTACGTTATTGGACAGCACCCTCTCAAGCAGTAGTTAGACGGGTTCAAAGTGAAACGATGATGGCCATTAAAGCAGCATTTGACGCAGCAGATATCAGTATTCCCTATCCTATCCGCACAGTGTATCATTACGATCAACAGGAATTTAATGATTATCTTCCTAACAACTCCAAAGAATATGCAAATCGTCGTTAACATTTATGGAACCTAACACAACACTGGACTGGATTTTAGGAGGTATTGCGATCGCTATTTTAATCGCAGGGATGTTAATGTTATTGGGAGGAACATCAAGTATGAATAAAAAATGAGAAATATAGCAGAACTGCTCCCCACCCAATTCATTAAAATCTTATCTTGCAGTATATCCTCCATCAACCATTAAAGAACTCCCTGTAATATATGAAGCTTCATCTGAAGCAAGAAAAAGAACAGCATAAGCAACCTCTATGGGTTCTCCTATTCTTGGGATAAATTGTTGAGTTTTAACTTCTTCTATAAATTGCTCTCTAGTGAGGCCAAGACTGTTAGCATGACTCAGGGAAGCTGGTGTTTCAATGGTTCCAGGACAAACACAATTAACCCGAATATTATCCTTAGCTAAATCATAAGCTAAACACTGTGTCATCTGAATAATAGAACCTTTGGTTGTGTTATAAGGAACCAAAGCAGGTTGACCAATAAAAGAACTAATCGAACCCATAAGATAATCTTAGCAAAAATCATCACAAACATATAATTATTTCTGTCCACAACTCCAAAACCCTTTCATTATCAAAGAATTCTACTCTTCAAAAATAAGGGTTCTACAGTCTAAAATATGCTATAATATTAACACAAAAAAATCAGGATTTTTCTAATTAGAGAGAAAAAATAGTAAGGGCTTAATAATATTAACCCCCTACAGGAATGGCATAATTTTGACAACTTAAATGTGATTATCCTTCATTATTCTCAACTTCCTCTTCTCTTAAATTAACTTGAATCAGTTTAGAAGTCGTATTAAGGGCTTGAAATTCATTGGATAAATCACCCCATTTCAAACCTTCATGAAATTCAATTTCATCATTTCCACAATCTCCTGTCGTTAACAATTTATCTGTCCAAATACTGCCAGTAAATTTAGCAGATTCGCCACTATCATTTTTAGTTTTCATTCCCACTTCATGGTCAGGTGCTACAATAAAAGCATCTAGAGTATCAAATTGTAGACACATTTGAGAGCCTTCATAGGCAACAATAATTAAATTTTCAGGAGAACAATGAGTGGAAGACTGACATTTATGAACAATCTCAGAAATATTAATATCTCCAACAATGTATAAAATAATTTTAGATTTACCTTGAAAATCAGAATTGATAATTAAGGAATCAATTACCTCAACATTATTAATTAAATATTCATACACCTTTTTATTATCTTCCTTTCTTGTTGGTTTATCTTCTGCTCGTGGCAATTCTAAAGATAATTCTTCTTCAGTTTGGTCTTCTTGTTCTTCTTCTTCTCCTATCATTGATGGAAAATAATTATTTTCTGGTAATCTATCTTTAATACCTTCTAAATTAGATAAGTCAGGTAGTTTAATTCCTGTATATTTTGGTTGATTTTCATCACCTTCCATTAAATTAACTTTTTTAATTTGAAATCCACAATCATTTGCCCAAATATTGCCATTCACTTGAGCATTTCCAAGTTCATCTGTTTGTTTGTTTCCTGTTAACCATAATACGGGAACAGGTTTTGTAACATAATTATCACTAAAACTAATATCTATCTCATATTGAGCATAATCTTGCTGTGAATTTTGTGTTTGAATGGTCGCTAAAATTTTATCATTATCAACTTTTTGGAAATCCAGTAGAGAAAATTTCCCCATCGGTGCATCAATCATATTATGTTGAGCTAGGTCTAAAATTTTCTGTTTTTTCTCTTTCCAATCCCTTTGTTTTGTACATAAACGCAAATTATGATTAAATTCACGGGATTTTTCTGATGAATTAGGGGATTTTAAATATTCTTCCCAAGCATCTAAATCATATTCAAGTAATTGATTATGTTCAATTAATAAGGCTTTAATATTAACGGCTGCTGTCTCAGCTATGCTAAAATTTTGGTAAGCTAATGTAGATGTTGCCACATTACTTCTGAGATGATTGGTTCGTGTGAGCATAGCAGCTGTGGTAACGGTTCCAATGGTTCCCAATACCATAACCATAAATAGGGCAAAACCTGTATTAGAATTATGTTTTTTGGGGTTTAAATACAACAGCAATAAAGTTAAAAGTTTGAAAATCATAGTAATTAATACCTATCAAAAATAGTCAGATTCTTGGGCTAGGGTTAAATGCTTAACCATAGAAACATGAAAGCTTGCAAAGAGCCATTTTTCTAGACAGCTATTTACCTGTTGATTTGACCAACAAATATCAACAAAATATTCAAGCTATGTAGTTGATATTATTAAGATACCCTTTTGATTATCAAAGTTATCACTTATTAATCTGTGGAAACTCTCTAAAAGGTAAAATATGAACTTTGGTAAATCAGTATTTTTCCTGACATCTAAAATTTCGTACTTAGTAATATTTAGCTAAACTTGACTTCCCTGCGGACGAGGAAGGAAAAAACATTTTTTAACAGAATAAAGCTATTTTTGTTGGGTTTTCAAAAACATAAATAGTTGATACTTCTAATTAATTTAGAATCCCTTGCGCAGTTAATTCTGCTTTTTCTAAATGAGGAACATGACCACATTTAGCAATCCAAATTAATTGACTATTGGCAATTAAATTCTTAAATTTATCAGCGTCTTTTGTTCCTAAAATTTTATCGTTTTCTCCCCAGATAATAGTCGTTGATTGTTTAAGATTAACCAATTGTTCCTTAAAAGAACCATAACCCCCACTCTTTGTAAAAGAAATTAATGCTTGACTCCATCTCCTACAATTAAGATGTAAAGCAGCACAAACTTGAGCATCTTTATTCGCAAAACTTTTATCATAATAAGCAGATTCACTAATTTTTTGTCTTACCTTAAGATTACTTAAAAACGCTGTTGATAAATAGTCTAAAGGAGGAAACATAAATTTTCCTATCTTCGGGGGTGCAGCTAACCCTGCACTGTCAATTAACACTAACTTTTTAACCACTTCTGGATAGGTTAAACTAAAATCAATGGCCGTTGCACCTCCCATAGAAGCACCCACTAAAATTACAGGTTCCTCAATTAAAGTTTTCCAGGTATGATATAGATGAGTCTTAATATTTTCAGGACTAAATAATAGCTCACTGTTTCTCTCTGTAAAGCCAAACCCCAATAAATCAATTGCCCAAGTTTGATGATACTGGGATAAAATAGGCAAAAGACGACGAAATTCTAATAAGGAACTATCAAACCCATGAATGAGTAAAATGGGTGTATTTTTTTCTCCTTGACAGATATAACTGGTACTAATAGGTTGAGGGGATAAGGGGGTAGCAATATCCTTAAATCTAATGTTATTAACCAGAGCAATCGATGTTTTTTCTGTTAATTTATTAGCTGCAAAAGGAAGGAAAACCATAAGAGATGTACAGGGAGAAAATAATCTTGATGAATTATATCATATATATTAATTTTCTCCCTATTCAAACTCAATAACATCTCAATAGTTAACCCGCAATTTTCTCGATTATACCGGATTGTTTGCGTAAAATTCTCAACGCACGACTATAAATTTGACGGGCCCTTTCGTGACTGATCCCACATTGTTCTCCAATGGCTTTATAACTCATTTGTTGGCCATCTCGCAAACCAAAACGGAGAATAATAACCTCTTTTTGTCTAGGGGATAAACTCTCTAACATTTCGTTAATTTGAGAAACTTTTTCCTCTTGTTTGACAAAATCACTGGGAGAGATACTATCTTCATCAGGAAGTAATTGACCTAATTCTGTGTTATTTTCGTCGATAACCAGATTCAAACTACGAGACTTTGTCTTGAAAGCTGCTTGTTGTAGAAATTGTAACTTATCAACAGAGATTTCCATCTCCTCAGCAATCTCTTTTTGTGTTGGCCTTCTCCCTAGTTTTAAGGTTAATTCTCGAATTGATTTCCGATACTTGTTGAGGTTTTCATTAATATGAATGGGGAGACGAATGGTACGACTTTGTTCTGCGATCGCTCTAGTTATTCCTTGTCTAATCCACCAATAAGCATAGGTAGAAAACTTATAACCCCTTGCCGGATCAAACTTTTCTACCCCTCTAATTAAACCTAAACTTCCCTCTTGAATTAAGTCCAACAAAGAGAGTCCAGAATTTAAGTATTTCTTGGCAATAGATACTACCAGACGAAGATTAGCTTGAATCATCTTGTCTCTAGCTCTTTGTCCTTTAAAGACAATTTTCTTTTCTTCTGGTGTTAAGTTTTCTTTTTTTAATAAAGGTAACATTGCCTGAATTTCTTCGGCTAGTTTAAGTTCTTCAGCACTAGAAAGTAAGGGGGTTTTTCCAATCGACTGAAGATAATGACGGACGGTATCAACTTTTTTCTTGCTTGCCATGTTTAGGTGTCTCTTAGGGATGGGTTGTTTGCAGGTATAGTGACGGAATGCTACAGAAACAGTTATTAACTAATTTTTATCGTTACGATTTATTTTTTCAGCAGAATCTCAACTGATATTGATGGCAGTTCTCTACTTACTAATTGTAAAGTAAAATTTACATTTTGGCAACTTATCACCCGAATGCCGGCAAAAATTGTTATCATTATTAATCTAACGAAATTGTTGACTAGGAAAAATACGAATCAAGCAAAAAGTCAGTAATCCCGATATTTTTCCTCTAAAATGGGAAATAGGGTGTAATCCTTGATAGCTGAATCTGTAACCTTGAGTGAAACCATCATTAACCTCTCCTGAACTCGATATTGAAAAACTCTTTCCCTTTGAACTCGATGGCTTTCAAGAGGAAGCCATCGTAGCGTTGAATGAAGGAAAATCCGTTGTCGTCTGCGCCCCCACTGGTTCAGGAAAGACAGTGATTGGAGAATTTGCCATTTATCGCGCCCTGCATTTGGGTCAGCGAGTTTTCTACACCACACCCCTCAAAGCTCTCTCTAATCAAAAGTTTCGAGATTTTCAAGACAAATTTGCCACCACAGAAGAAGGAATTCAAGAGGGGATGGTGGGATTAATCACAGGAGATACCGTGATCAATGGCGATGCTTCGATTGTGATTATGACCACAGAGATTTTTCGGAATATGCTCTACGAAACCCCCATCGGTTATGTAGGAACCTCCTTAGAAAATGTAGCCACTGTTATTTTAGACGAGTGTCACTATATTAGTAATCGAGGTCGAGGGACCGTGTGGGAAGAATCGATTATTTATTGTCCCCCCACCATTCAATTAGTGGCCCTCTCTGCAACCATCGGCAACCCAGAAGAATTAACGGATTGGATCAACCAAGTCAGAAAAACAGCCCCCAATATTGATCCACAAACAACCCCAGTGAGTCTGTGTGAACTAATTAACTCAGATTTTCGCCCGGTTCCCCTCAGATTCTACTTCAGCCAAAAAAATGGACTGTATCCCCTACTCAATGGCAAACAAACCGGCCTGAACCCCCGTCTGAAACCCAAAGGAAAGCGTAACAAAAGAAGACGCATCAAACGGAGTGAATGTCCTACCCCCATGATGGTCATAGAACAACTCTATGGAAAAGACCTATTACCGGCCATCTATGTGATTTTTAGTCGTAGAGAATGTGACAAAGCCGTTCAAAAACTAGAAGGGATGGTTTTAGTGTCTCCAGAAGAGGCCCACGCCCTACAATATAATCTATTAACCTTCTTTTTAGGGGAGAACCCCAACTTACAAGAGAGTCTTCTCAAAGCGGTGGGTCAAGAAATCCCATCTTTATACGACTCCGTAAAAGAGTTTTTAGGAAGCCTCTCACCCCAATCCAGTCTATTCTCCTTACTCGCGACCGATGAAGACAGTAAAATCCATTTATTTCAAATTCTAGCCAGTCTCTGCCAGCTAGTGAGAGGGGATCAACTCGAACCCTTAACCAGAGGGATTGCCGCCCACCATGCCGGTATTTTACCCCTATGGAAAGAATTAGTAGAACAGTTATTTGAAGTAGGATTGGTAAAAGTAGTGTTTGCCACCGCCACCCTCTCAGCAGGGATCAATATGCCAGCCAGAACAACCGTGATCTCAGCCCTATCCAAACGAACCGACACAGGCCATAGTATGTTGACCCCCTCAGAATTTTTACAAATTGCAGGACGGGCCGGACGAAGGGGGATGGATGAAGTGGGTCATGTGGTCACTATTCAAACCCCCTTTGAAGGAGCAATGGAAGCTGCCTACTTAGCAACCGCACAATCAGAACCTTTGAGGAGTTGTTTTACCCCTTCTTATGGGATGGTGTTGAATTTACTGCAAAAACACAGCCTACAAGAAGCCAAAGACCTCTTAGAGAGAAGTTTTGCCGAATATTTAGCCCAATTAAAACTAGAACCCGAACAACAGGCCATCGCCCATTTAAGCACACAATTAGCCAAACTGGATATTGTCCTAGGGGGATTACAGGAAAAAGACATCTTAGAATATGAAAAATTAAATGCCCGATTGAAAGAAGAAAAAAGACTATTGAAGATATTAAAAGAGCAGGCCGAAGAACAACGAAAAAAAGAAATTTCAGGACAATTAAGTCAATTAAATATTGGGGATTTAGTTTATTTAAAAGGGAAAAGGTTAAAAACTTCAAAGCCTCAATTAGCAGCGATCGCAGCAATGGTTCCCGGCTCAGGACAAGGGTTTGATTTGCTGTGTTTAGGGGATAATAATTATTGGTATTTAGTTAAACGAGGGGATATCATTGATTTTTATGGGGCTTCTTTACCCCTATCTTTATTCGATAATTTAACCTTACCGGATTTGAGAACATTATCTTTAGGGAAAGGTCCAAAAGGAGATGAAAATTGCGCTCAACTTGGTCAACAAATGAGAGAGCGCGCCTTTGGCCTGATGACAGCCCCCGAAGTCATAGAACAAGAAAAACAGATCCAGACTGTTCAAACCTTATTAGAGCAACATCCCTTAACTCAAAGTAAAGATTTTAAACAACTCTTAAAGTACCATCATCAGCGTTTACAGTTAAGAGAACAACTCCATAATCGACAAATTAAGTTCCAAAAATTACAATCCAATCAATCCTATTACTGGCAAGAATTCTTGAATTTAATCGAGATTTTGCGAGAGTTTAAGGCCTTAGATAATTATACCCCCACCCCCTTGGGGGAAGCGGCTGCCACCATGCGAGGGGAAAATGAGCTATGGTTGGGGTTGGTGTTTATGTCGGGAGTTTTAAATCATTTAGAACCCCATCAATTAGCAGCCGCCGTGAGTGCCATTATTACCGAAACATTACGGCCAGATACCTGGACCAATTATTTACCCTCTCCAGAAGTATTGAGTTTATTTCGGGAAGCCCCCGAAAATGGCGTAAGTATTGGGGAAATGCGACGTTTATTAAACCAAACCCAACGACGTTATCAAATAACCATTCCTGTCTGGCTAGAGTTAGAGTTGATGGGGTTAGTAGAACAGTGGGCCTTGGGAGGGGACTGGCAAGAACTCTGTGAAAATACCAGCCTAGATGAAGGAGACTTAGTCAGGTTGTTGAGGCGTACAATTGATCTGCTTTGGCAAATTCCCCAAACCCCAGGGATTGCTAGTGCTTTGATCACCACCGCCAAAGAAGCGATCGTTCAACTCAAAAGATTTCCAATCTAGCTAGGCTAGTTTACTGATGATAAAAAGCAGATTTTTTGATACCATTTGGTAAGTAGGAAATTTAGCCAGCCCCGTTGTCTATGGCTGAAGGACTATTGTTTACTCTAATCAAGCAACTCACCAATGACGAATCGCCGCTTCACAGGTCTAACGGATCCAGGAATGTTGAGATCGGTCAATCAAGATAACTTTTATACAGATCCCGATGGGCGTTTTTTCATTGTCGCAGATGGAATGGGAGGCCATGCAGGAGGACAAGAGGCCAGCCTTATTGCTACCCAAACGGTTAAAGAATATCTAGAAAAGAGTTGGGACTCTGAAGCGTCTTCCTATGAGATCCTAGAAGAAGCAATTATTAAAGCCAATGAAGGCATCCTCGAAGACCAACAAAACCACCCTGAACGCGGAGAAATGGGAACCACAGTGGTTGTGGTACTATTTCGGGGAGAACAACCTTTAAAAGCTCATGTGGGAGACTCTCGCCTCTATCGGCTTCGCCAAGGAAAATTAGAACAGATCACAAACGATCATACCTGGGTAGCAAGGGCCTTGAAAATGGGAGACATTGAGCCAGAAGACGCTAAAACTCATCCCTGGCGGCACGTTTTATTCCAGTGTTTAGGGCGCAAAGATACCCATACACCAGAAATTGCTAAATTAGATATTCAAAGTGGCGATCGCCTTTTGCTCTGTAGTGATGGACTAACGGAAGAAGTGGCCGATGCTGAGATTCAAGAGATTTTTCAGCGTAGCGAATCTTGTGAAGCGATTGCTGAAAATTTAATCGAAGCAGCGAAAGAGGCCGGTGGTTCTGATAACATTACTGTGGTTATTGTGGCTCAAGAATAGTGGCCTTAAAGCAAAAATTAGGGAACTTAACATTTCATCTATCGTCTTCCCTAAGAGTTAAACAACAAATATGGTTTAACTAACAAAACCCAAAGTTGTTGCGGTTTGAAGTAAAGTCAGTGAAGAGGTGATACTTTAACCGTTAATAAAGGAGATGATATCCTAATCAGTGGTGAAGGAAAAGATGAATTTCTCTTTAATTCTTCAGATGAAGGAGTCGATGTAATAGATGATTTTGATATGGCTGAGGATATTCTAGTAATCAAAGCTGTCGGTTTTGGCGACGATCTAGAAATAGGAGCATTAGACAGTAATCAGTTTACTCTTGGAAGTTCTGCCACAAAAGATCCACATCGGTTTATTTATGATCAACAGCAATTATTCTTTGATATTGATGGGGCCAAAAACTTAGAAGCAATCTCATTAGCTACTCCTTGAGCGGTTCTCGTCTAAGACTTGATACATCCCCCTCCTTTGTAGGGTGGGACTCAGCACAACATTGAGTTAAAATGTAAAGTTGTGCTAAAAAAAGGCTTTCCCTGAATCTATGAATACTACTACTGATGATAAAACCATTGTTAAAGATTATTTTAACGCCACAGGCTTCGACCGTTGGCGTAGAATTTATGGGGATGGAGAAGTTAATAAAGTTCAAAAAGACATTCGCATTGGACATCAACAAACTATTGATACCGTTGTCGGGTGGTTAAAGGCTGACGACAATCTCACTAATCTTTCTATTTGCGATGCTGGTTGTGGTGTGGGTGTGCGACTCGTTTCTGGCTAAAGTTCACCTTGAACGAGGTCAGAGTTAGGTTTATCAAGGTAAATTTACAAAGCTTTACCAAGCAAGAGTAAAAATACCGAACAAGC
Organism: Crocosphaera sp.; assembly: GCA_051439445.1. Lineage (GTDB taxonomy): Bacteria > Cyanobacteriota > Cyanobacteriia > Cyanobacteriales > Microcystaceae > Crocosphaera. Next base: position 9,468 of record JBFRWG010000210.1, on the reverse strand, counting down.
TAAGTAGGAATCTCCCAACAGCATAAGTATTTAGATAACCTAATAACTTTTCTTCCTGTAGGCACAAGGTAGCCTCACTCAGAATCAAAGGGATAAACCCCTGAGAGTGACGACACTTCCCCCATGTTAAAGATTAGTAACTTTAGGATGAAGCGGGGAAGAAAGCAGGTTCCAATCTTAGGTAAAAGACAATCCCTGCAAGTCAACTGGACATGGTTAACGCAAGTGAACTTCCGGCTTGAACCCTCTTCACGCATAAGCAGTGAAATTACCTGATACACTGCCTCCAAAAGGACAAGGAAAAAAGGTGATGATCTACCGTACATCAATCACACAGATTCTCAAAAGTATCCAGGGGGATAGGAAGGGTTAAGAGCAATCAAAGACCGCAAATCAAACTGATTTGTAACCTAAATCCAGATATACCCAGGAAGAAAGGAACGAGATAACCCCATGTATCCTCTCATCAAAAAGGTCGAAAAGATGAGTAGCAACAAACTTACGCGCATGGTGCATGGGAGTAGGAAGGAGTAAAAAGCTAATGCCTAACCTGAATTGACAGGTAATGCCACAAAAGGATGGGGTAATGCCCAGGATACGCTGACGTACTCCGACTTTAATCAGATGAAAAACAAACCAGTAGTAGCGAATATGGAAAAAGCGAGTTTAAAGACTACGATCTCATGGAATACCATTAACTGGGCAAAAGTCCAAAGAAAGGTATTTAAACTACAAAAGCGGATTTTTCAAGCAGTTAAGTCGGGAGACAAAGTAAAGGCTCGAAAACTTCAAAAACTCCTAACAAAATCCTTCTTTGCAAAGCTCTTAGCGGTAAGAAAAGTAACCCAAGAAAATACAGGAAAGAAAACTGCTGGCATAGATGGCAAAACAGTCATTCACCCCAAGCAGAGAATAAATCTAGCCCTGAAATTAACTATCAAAGGTTACAAATCTCAACCACTCAGAAGATTATGGATACCGAAACCTAGACGGGACGAAAAACGCCTTTTAGGAATCCCAACAATCCAAGATAGAGCAATGCAGAGTCTGGTTAAACTGGCTATTGAGCCTTACTGGGAAGCTCTCTTTGAAGAGACATCCTATGGCTTCAGGCCAGGACGTTCAAGCCACGATGCTATAGAAAACATCTTCCTACAAATCAAGGCCAAACCTAAATTTGTCCTAGATGCGGACATAGCAAAATGTTTTGACACAATAAACCACGACTACCTATTAAAAAAGGTTGATAATCCACACTACAGAAAAATCATTAAACAATGGTTAAAAGCTGGAGTAATGGATAACAGCGTATTTGAAGAAACCACAAAGGGAACACCTCAAGGGGGTTCAATATCTCCCCTCCTTGCCAACGTCGCCCTTGACGGAATGATAAGAGATATACGAAAATCCTACCCCAAATCTATCTCAAAAAATGGAGTCAGGATATACAATTATCAACCATCAATCATTAGATACGCTGACGACTTCGTAGTATTCCATCAAGAATTAGAAGTCATCAACCAATGCAAAGAGCTAATAAATAAATGGTTGGATAAAGTCGGGCTAAAACTAAAACCTGAAAAAATAAGAATATGTCACTCTCTAAATGACATTGAAATTAATGGGAAAAAAGAAAAAGCTGGCTTCGACTTCCTAGGATTCAATATTCGGTCATACCCAGTAGGGAAATATCACTCAGGTAAAAACTCCAATGGAGCCAAAATTGGATTCAAAACCATTATCAAACCAAGCTCTAAAGCAATAAAAACAAACCGAGATGCAATTAAAGAAGTGTTCCAAACACACTCCAAAGCACCTCAAGGGGCATTAATTAGCAGACTCAATCCAATAATTAAGGGATGGAGCAACTACTACTCAACCGTATGTAGTGCCGAAACATTCAAATCCCAAGATAACTATATATGGTCGCTATTAAGAGCCTGGATACTAGGTAGAAGCCAAAAAGGAAAACAGAAGGCATTTTCAAAATATTTCTCAGATGGAGTAAATGGACAATGGACATTCCAAACCCAAGAAGGAAACGGAATCCATATACACAAATACTCCAAAACAGAAATTAAACGCCATATACTGGTAAGAGGCAATTCCTCCCCATACGATGGCAACTGGCCTTATTGGAGCAAAAGAAGAGGTAACTACCCACAAACGCCTAAAAGACTATCAAAACTCTTGAAGAGGCAAAAGGGTAAATGTAACCTATGTAACCAATACTTCTCCCCATAAAATGAAGGCTAGAACCCATTCATGATATGAATCACAATGAATATCAATGGGAAAACGATGTATTAACTGTGCCAATAACAATGGCTGATTAATGGGAGCCGTGTGAGGCAAAACCTCACGCACGGTTCTGAAGAGAGTTCTGTCGGGCGACCTACAGTTCGACTCTAACAGTTTAAGTCTCCCTTTAGCCCAAGCAGGAGCTAAAGTATTCGCCAGCGATATTTCTGAAAAAATGGTCACAGAAGCTAGAGAAAGGGCGCAAAACACCTTGAAAGATGTCAGTAATGTGACTTTTGCGGTACAAGATTTAGAAGGGTTAACGGGTAAATACCATACAGTTATTTGCCTCGATGTTTTAATCCATTATCCTACCGAAGATGCAGCCGAGATGATTAATCATTTGGCTTCTTTAGCGGAGTCGAGATTAATTCTTAGTTTTGCTCCTAAAACCCTTTGTTTAACCCTGCTTAAAAAGATTGGGGAGTTTTTCCCTGGACCGAGTAAAACCACTCGCGCCTATCAACATCGAGAAAAAGATATCATCGAAATATTAGAAAACAACGGTTTTAATATTCAACGCAAAGACATGACTAGCACTCGCTTCTATTATTCTCGCATTCTTGAAGCAGTCAAAGAATAACTCTCCCACTCACTAACTATAATGTTAGGGTGTAGGGGCTTAATAATATTAAGCCCCTACCAATGTATGGATAAGGTGATAGCTATGGCATTGACTACTCAACAACTGATTAACTGGAAACAAAAAGGCCGGCCGATCGTCGCTTTAACCGCTTGGGATTACGCTTTTGCCCAACTTTTAGATGCAGCCGGAATCGACATTATTTTAGTGGGTGATTCTTTGGCCATGGTGGCCTTGGGTTATGAAACGACCTTACCTGTTACTCTCGATGAAATGTTATATCATGCTGCAGCCGTTCGTCGAGGAGTTCAACGGGCCTTAGTCGTCTGTGATTTACCCTTTCTTAGCTACCAAGAAAGCATTAGTCAAGCGATTCATGCAGCTGGACGGGTGTTAAAGGAAACAGGAGTACAAGCGGTTAAACTCGAAGGGGGACACCCTGCTGCTGTGGAAACCGTTGCCCGTTTAAGCGATATTGGTATTCCTGTGATGGGCCATGTGGGTTTAACTCCCCAGTCGGTTCACCGCTTGGGATATAGTCAACAGGGAACCACGGAAAGAGAGGCCCAACGCATTTTTGCAGAGGCGATCGCTTTATCGAAAGCGGGTGCATTTGCCATCGTTTTAGAGCATATTCCGGGGGATCTAGCCAAAACGATTAGAGATAAATTGATCATTCCTACTATTGGTATAGGTGCAGGGGCTGATTGTGACGGACAAGTGTTAGTGACGGCAGATTTACTAGGGTTATCGACGAAACAGCCTCCGTTTGCTAAATCCTATCTTAATTTACGAGAAATTGTCACTCAAGCGGTTAATGATTTTTCTCAAGAAGTTCGAGAGGGGAAGTTCCCTAATTAAGATTCGGGTTCATTGTCTGAAGAGGATGGATGTTGCCGGTTTTTTTGATAGTCTTTAAAAATTCCTAAACCAATATAACTGATTAAGCCCACAAATAAAACTGTCAAAATGACTGATAATAGAGCAATTTCTTTTAGGTTAACAATTACAATTAAAAGGGTGAGAGCCATCAGGGTATAAATGATTCTAGGGGGGGAAATGAGAGACTTTAATGGATGAGAAGCAATAGGGGGGACTTGATGTTGGGAATTAACCTTCATTTCTGTTACAGAATGAACCCCTTGAAGCAGTTCTTGAACATCCATTTTTTTTCTCAATCCCACGGGAACAAAGGTGATAATTCCCATGGATTCTAAATCTAGAAGATGTTGATAATCGACGGAAACATTGGGATGATTAGGAATAACAATTTTTTCATTAACTTCAATTCCCGGAATATTTTGATGAATTGTTTCAAATTCTAGGCGTATTTTTTCCAATAAATGTCGACGATTTTCCAAAGAACCACTGATCCAAATAAAAATTTTATTAACATATCTATCAGCCTTAATTAAAGCCATATTATCTTCTTCTTGCAAAACAACCCCATTTCGCCAATAAGTTTCTTGATAAATTAAGGGATTCATTCGCACAATAAAACGGGAAATAATACTCCCAGGTAAAACACTATAATGATATTCTATCCCTAAACCAGTTTGCCATTGACTAATATTCTCTGGTTCTTCTTTGGGTAATAAATCAGCAATTAAAAATTGTTTTTCCCCTTCTTTTTCCATTTCAAAACATAATTCAAATTTACACATCATCCCTAAAATAAAAAGATGTTTAGAAGGGGGATATTTAAGATCATCTAAAATACGACTTAGCATATGAGGGTAAAGAATCCCTTTATAATGGTTTTCTAAGGCCTTATCATCGAGAATTTTATACACTCCCTTGGTCACCCACAAGGGGTTTAAAATATTAGTATCCTTCAGACGGGGATCATCTTGAAAGTTTAAAACAACCCCTAAATCATGTAAAAATCTAATTAAATCTCGTTGCTCTTTTAGGTCACTAATACCTTGTTGTTGACAAATATTTTGATAATCTTCATAGGAAATGTAATCCCAATCATTTTCTTTAATCTGTTCTAACTCTGTTTTAATTGTCAACCAATTTTCGGGAAATTGATCGTTAATATGACTTAATTTTGTCACTTCTTGGGCGATTATTTCTTTGAGTTCCTTAATACCTTTCGGTCCTTTTGGTGGCTCTTTACAAGAAGTTGCAATAAATCCTTTAATATTAGGATAAGCATTTTCTAAACCCCGATGATCTAAGCTTAAAAAATGCTCATCAATTTTGTTAATTACGATGATAACAGGGGAATTCTTAGCATAACTTTTGATGATTTGTAACCAATATCCAAGTTGATTATCTCTCTCATCTAAACGAGAGTCTAACACTAATAAATAAAGACTTCTTTGGGTGAGAAAAAATTGATGGGTTGCTCGGAATATTTCTTGTCCACCAAAGTCCCAAATATTCAGCTTAATATCTTTATTTTCTAGACAAGAATTGAAGCTATTGACTTCAAACTGAGGATACCAAGGTTGGATGTCAATACCATCAGTTTTTTCTTGTTGTTGATCAAATTCATCATAAATTAATCGCCTAATTAAAGAGGTTTTTCCAACAGATCCCTGTCCCACTAATAAGATTTTAGCTTCGTTTAACGTCCTTTGTTGTCGGTTAATTTGATACTCATAAAAATCAACGATTTTCTGAGGTTCATTTTTTCTCCAAATAATATAAGATGGAAGAGAAATGGGATTATTTTGTATATCTAAACAGATTAAATTTTTATAGCGAACTAATTGTATAATTTCTGGTGATAATTCTTTAAATTGATTATTAGTTAAATATAAAGTTTGTAGTTTATTTAAGTTAACAATTTCTTGAGGAAGCTGGGTTAAATTATTGTGAGTGAGACGTAAATCAACTAACTGTATTAAATTGCCGATTTCTCGAGGAAGGGATTTTAATTCATTAAAAATAGCATTAACATTGAGTAAGTTACTGAGATTACCAATTTGTTTAGGTAGTGTTTTAAGTCTATTTTTAGCAATATTGAGAGAGTCTAGATTGGTTAAATTTCCAATTTCCTCAGGTAAATCAGAAAGTTTATTTTCACTAAGGTTCAAATCGATCAATTGAGACAGTTTTCCAATAGATGGGGGCAAGATTTCTAAACGATTATTACTAATGTTAAAATCAGAAAGTTGGGATAATCTGCCAATTTCCATAGGTAATTCTTGGAGATGGTTCGAGTTAATATCAAGCCAAGTCAAATTAACCAACTTTCCAAATTCTTTGGGGAGTTGTTGAAGATAATTATTACTAAGGGATAATCTTTCTAGTTGATGAAGATGACCAAATTCTACAGGCAAAAATGATAAATTATTATGACTCAAATATAATTCAGTGAGTTGGGTCATACGGCCAAATTCTGGGGGTAAGGCTTCGATTTGATTATAGGCTAAATGCAGACGCTGTAGATGATCAAGATTGCCTATTTCTTCTGGTAAGTTTTCCAGACAGTTATCAATACAGTTTAAAGCGGTTAAACATCTTAATTCACCAATTTCAATTGGTAAGGTTTTTAGTTTATTATTTCTCAGATCCAGAAATTTCAAAGAACTTTCAAGTTTCGTAATTTCTGGGGGTAAATGGGTTAGTCGCTTAAAACTCAAATCAAGGGTTTCTGCTTGTTCTTGGACTGCTTTTTCAATTAATCTTAGTGCTTCTAAGTACCCTCTATCACTCACGATTCCTTTTTCCTGTAGTTAATCTTTTTATCTAATAAGAAAACCATAGACATATTAATTCTATCTTATGATGGATAAGGATGTTAAGCAGTTGCCCATTACAGTGACACTATGGACTTAATTTTATGCCATCAGACGGTTGATTTTGACGCATTAGGGGCTGCCGTTGGTTTGTCTCGTCTCAAAGTAGGGAGTCGTATTGTTTTAACGGGTGGAGCGCATCCAACGGTTAAAGATTTTTTAGCTTTACATCGAGATGAAATTGCTCTCATTGAGTTAAGAAGTGTTAACGTCAAACAAATTCGACACTTAGTTGTTGTGGATAATCAACAATCAAGTCGTTTAGGAAAAGCGGCTCATTGGTTGAACTTACCTCAAATTGAAAGTGTGGAATTATATGATCATCATCTTAATGGTATATCTGATATTCCCAGCAGTTTTCAACAGATAGAAGCGGTAGGGGCTACCACCACCTTAATTGTTGAAAAAATGCAGCAAAAAAAAGTTTATCCTAACCCCATTGAAGCGACAATCATGGCATTAGGAATTCATGTAGATACGGGTTCTTTAACCTTTCCTCAATCTACTGCTAGGGATGCTAAAGCTTTAGCTTGGTTAATGGAAATGGGAGCCAATACTAAGACCATTGCAGAATATTGTGAGCCAGGTTTTAGTCTTCAATTACAGGAATTATTTACGGAAGCTTTAGATCAATTGATAACAGAAACTGTGAGGGGTTCTAAAGTTGCGTGGGTATTGATTGAAACAGAAAATTTTGTTTCAGGATTATCAAATTTAGCAGAAAGATTAATTGACCTCAGTGAAAGTGATGCTTTATTATTTGCCCATGCTTATCATAAAAGACATAATAATAAACCCTTGCGTGATCAACGTTTAACAATTATTGGCAGAACTCGTATTGAAGGGACTAATCTTAATCAATTATTCTCGGTTTATGGTGGTGGAGGCCATAGTCAAGCAGCTTCTTTAATGTTAAGAAATGTCGAGGCAGAAGATACATTAAAGCAATTAGTTGAAGAATTTATTGGCCAAATTCCTCACCCTTTAACCGCTAGAGATTTAATGTCTTCTCCTGTAAGAACCATTCGTCCAGAAACAACCATTGAACAAGCACAAAGGATCTTATTTCGTTATGGTCATTCAGGGTTATCTGTTGTGGATGAAAATGATCAATTAGTAGGGATTATTTCTCGTCGAGATTTAGATTTAGCACTCCATCATGGGTTTAGTCATGCACCAGTAAAAGGATATATGACCAGAAACCTAAAAACCATTACTCCTGATACTTTTTTGCCTGATATTGAGGGTATTATGGTAACTTATGACGTAGGAAGATTACCAATTATTGAACATAATAAATTAGTCGGTATTGTAACAAGAACTGATTTGTTAAGACAGATTCATCAACAGAGAAAAGACGTTAAAGATGCAAATGGAAAAAGAGTGCCAACAGTTTCTTGTTTATTACCCTCAATTCGTAACTATTTAGAACCTTGTCTCTGGAATTTATTAACAGAGATTGCTCAAGAAGCCGAGAATCAAGGATGGCACTTATATATTGTAGGAGGAGCAGTAAGGGATTTATTATTAACAGAAAGAGATGAGAAAGTTTGGCTTCAGGATATTGATTTAGTTGTAGATGGATTTCATCGCTCTGCAGATGTAGGGGCAGGGGTAGAACTGGCTTCAAACCTACAGAAAAAATACCCGAATTCTCGACTATCAGTACATGGTGAGTTTCAGACGGCAGCTTTACTATGGCATCAAGATCCTGAATTCGGGTCACTATGGATTGATATTGCTACCTCAAGAACCGAATTTTATCCTTACCCTGCGGCCAACCCAGAAGTTGAAGCGAGTTCCATCCGTCAAGACTTATATAGAAGAGACTTTACAATTAATGCTTTAGCTGTGAGATTAACCCCTCCTAGAGAAGGGGAATTATTAGACTTTTTTGGCGGTTTATTAGATTTAAAAGCCAAGGAAATTCGGGTACTTCATGCGAATAGTTTTATTGAAGATCCCACACGAATTTATCGAGCAGTACGGTTTGCTGTCCGCTTAAACTTTGAAATTGAGGCCCAGACAGAAGCTTATATTCGTTATGCCATTGAAAGCGGAGTTTATGAACATTTACGAATTAAAAATCATGTTACCCCTGCATTAACAACACGTTTAAAAGCAGAATTAAAATATATTTTAGAAGCTCATTATTGGAAACCTGCTTTACGATTACTTTCAGATTTAGATGCTTTAAAATGTTTACATAATCAAGTTATTTTAAATGAGAAAGTATGGTGGCAGATTCGTTGTGCTTCCCGTTGGTTAAGATATCTTGATCCTGATAATAATATTGCACATTGGTTAATCCGTCTGGAAATCTTAATTTCTTCAATTAATGTCAAGGAAAAACAAAAAATTTCCGAAAGTTTACAATTACCAAAAGAAACGACTGAAAGGATAAAAACAGTTAATACAATGTATTTAGAAATCAATAATACATTACTAAAATCTAATCAAGTAAGTCAGCAATATAAACAGCTATATCGTTATAAATTACCTGATTTAATCTTAGTTGCAGTGAATTCTAATAAAGAGATTAGACGAATTATCTGGCAATATTTAACCCAATGGTCAAAGGTTGAAACTCCTTTAAATGGAAATGATTTAAAAAGCATGGGATATAAACCAGGACCACAATATAAGATCGTATTAAATAAGTTATTAAGTTTAACCTTAGATGGAGAAATTCAAACAAAAGAAGAGGCAAAAATTATAGTTAGAGAAATGATAGACTAATGTTATAGTCATAATTTAACTATAATCGGATTCTAGAAATTGCAAAAAATTTACATAAAACCAATTTCTTTTAAGCTATCAATTGCTATATCT
>JBFRWG010000209.1:0-32843 GCA_051439445.1 Crocosphaera sp. | reverse complement strand
ATGTGTATAAGAGACAGATCTAATCCCATCAAATATAAATGATTAGAGTTGGGATATAAATCAGCTAATCGATTGACTAAACTAGGAGAAAGATTATGATCAAAAAGGAGTTTCATGATTGAATAATTAAGGTTTGACGTTCCCGATCTGCTGCATAACTGAGACAAGCTAAAATATCTTCTTTAGTTAGGTAGGGAAAGTCCTCTAAAATCTCCTCATAAGTCATTCCCGAAGCGAGATAAGATAAAACATCATAAACAGTAATTCTCATTCCTCTAATGCAGGGTTTTCCGCTCCGTTTTCCAGGTTCTATGGTGATAATATCTTGGTACTTCATGATATTAAATGATTTTCAATTGTAGGTTAAATAAATGATTTTAAAAATTTAACAGATTCTAATCGATCTTGAAATGTCCCTTGTATATTATCGCCATTACTATATCTAATTTGGATTTCATATTTAGACACTGATGGTAAACACTCAACATCTAATTTGTAGTTTTCAACATATTCAATAGCTTGCGTGAGATTAGTAATGAGAGTAGAATGACCATGCAAAACAGTAATCATGATTCCAGTAATTTTACGAGATAATGAATTTTGTAGAGAACCTAAAAACTCGCTAATCTTATTTTTTTCTAGTTCTTGTAGCTTTTCTTTGATTTTCTGTTTGTCTGTTGATGATAGCATATCCCATTGTGATATTTTTTTCTGAAATTCAGATTCTGGTGTATTTTCATCGAAGTTAGCATTTAATCCGACTACAGAAAATGATAAAAGAATATTATCGTAATCTAAATAGAGAATTTTAAATCCTTTAGAAATCAACTGTTCTAATGAACTTTTTGTAAATATTCCTGCTAAGACTACCCCTAAGAATGGTTGAACATGACTATATGTATCTGATAATGGAATTAAAGCTCCTTCAATTTCTTGAACTTTATTTCTAGAATGCTTGGTATAACGTCGCCAAGCTATTTCAAGAAAAGCCATTGGAATGCCAATTATTTCTTCAGTTCCATCTTTTTCAAGTACATAATCAAGATCATGAAAGTTGCCATATTTATCTTGCCATGATACTTTTTTCTTTTTGCCTCTAGCCTTACGTATTTTTTGAAAATCTAAATATAAATTATTTGCTTTAGCAATTGATAACAGTTGATCATAAATTAACTGTTGAATAAAATTACCGATTATTTGTCCCCATTTATGTGAATTAGATTGTGCCATAAATTTTAAATTTCTGAATGTGGAAACTTTTTATTATCCTTGAACCCATAAATGACCTTCACAAAGAGGAACTCTATGTTTACGATTTTTCCATTTAATATTACGGTCACGGGTTTTAGAGAATTCAAATGATCGAAAACCAGCTTGTTTAGCTAATAATCCTAACCACTCAATAACAGGAACATAAATACCATAAGGAGCAGAATCCCCAATAACAAAACATACTTTTGCATTATACTTACAGACTCTTCTAAGTGATAACCAAACTTGAGCCATATCTAAAAAATAGCAAGGAATCATAAGATGATAATTCTTTCTTCCCCCGTGTATTTTTCGTTCTTCGTATAGTTTATTACATATATCAACAAGCTCAGTTTTTATAACTTCTAATTCGGGAGAATTTAATACTTGTTCTAAATTAACATTTTTATTAGTAACCTGTTGTGAACAAGAACGTACCAAATTTTTTCTAACTGTATGTTTTAAATCTCCCCAATTAGTAATCTCTTTCATAAAACACATTTCTAACCGTGTAGCATCAGCATAGTCATAATTATTTGCATAAGGAGGTGATGTAATTATTAGATCAATAGAATTATCAGCAATTCCCTTGCAAGTACGAGCATCAGAATTAATTAATTTCGCTGAAAAATCATCATATTTTTTGACTTTTCTCATGTCTTGAACAACATTTTGTGCCATCAGCGAAAAACCAGAAATAGGATCTAATTTATTTTTCTTGGTTTTGTTTGGTAAGACATATTGCCAAGGTGCAGTGCCTACATGAGAAACTGATCTAATAATAGCAATCAGAGTTAACCATGCTAATTTAGATTGAGGAGAATTATCATCTAGTTCTTGCAAAGCTCGTCTAAATTTATCTAAAGAGGTTAAAGTCTCGTTTGTAAAACATTTATAAATAAGCTCAGGATAATCGTCTATTTTACTATCTTGTGTTTTGGAATTTTGGATCATTTTTTGAATAAAATTCCAATAATCATCTGGATTAGTCTTATATAAAAGCTTCGCTTGTGCAATTCTAAAAATAAATGGATGAGCTTCAATTCCATAACTTTTAACTCGTTTTTTCTCGGCAACAATTAAGGTTGTTCCAGAACCAGCAAAAGGATCAAAAATATTTAAGTTATTTTTATTTTCCATGTCAATAATTTTTTCCACCCATTCCGCAGAAAATCCAGCACTGAATCTAAACCAGCGATGGATAGGTAATTTCATATTATTTGTAAATGTTGAAGATAAATCTACTTTTTCAGTTTGTTCGGATAAACTTGAGGATAATGATAATTCGAGTTGTTTATACATTTGTAAAACTAATACCGTTAATTTAGATTTTACCATTAACCATCAAATTTTTTACCTTTTTTCAAAGACTTTAAGCTTTTTGAAGTAGTATCATGAATTAATAATCCTCCCCCAATATTGACTAAAGCAACCAATCCATATTTGATATCTTTATTAGCTTGAGGTTCACATAAAACAATAGCTCCTTGAAATATATAAAGAATTGCCACTAATCTAAAGAACCAAAGATAAAAAGACTTAACAAAATCAAAACAACTAGGGTAGTAATTTATATAATCTTTCCAAAACTTAAACTCTCCGTTTAAAATGTTTTTATAAAATAAACAACCTAAAAAGGGTATTTTTTTTAGTAAATCTATGTTCCTGTTTTGGTTCATGGTTAAATTGGATGATAAATTCTTCTGATTATAGCGAATTCTTTGAGCAACAGCAACTTTTAAATAACTAAAGTGGGCTACAATATTAACTTAAAGCTTCGCCTCGAATGCCTAAATATCTTCAATTTTGATTATTGATTGCCTTCATTGTCATTAGAACAAAAATTTTTAATTCCTGTTTTAAAAATCAAGAAAATAATCCAGGCATATATCAAAGGTTCATAAGGAATAGATATATTATTATTAGCATTTGAACTAATTATTATTAATGCAGGAGTAATCATTTTAGCTAATTCAAAAATATCATTATTAGCATCAGGTAAAAACTTACAAATATATTGTCTCAGATAATTATTTTTAATAATTTCTTTTGCTTTTGATTTTTCTGGTATTTCAGCCGAACATAAGATTTGATTAGGTGGATATTGTGAACAGGTTTCTTGCTCTCTGTAAATTTCTTCCAATTTAGCCTTGACTTCTATATAAAAATCATTACTATCGATATCAAAATCAGATATTTCAATCATTTTTATCTCCTTAATTTAATTTCCTCAAAAATTTAGGTTAAGGTGGGTATTGCCCACCCTAATATATTAACTTAAAGCCCCTGCTGGAATGCCTAAAATATCTTCAATTTTGGGCATTTCTTCTAAGGGAATAACTCTTCCTTCGTCTTCAAATCCTGTCATTTGATCGAAGTTCAAATAACGGTACAATTCATCTGCAAAGGGATCAATTTTTTGAGTGACAATCTCCATATATTCCTCAACGGTCGGAATTTTTCCTAATAAGGCACATACCGCAGCTAACTCTGCTGAACCTAAGTAAACTTGCGCCCCTTTACCCATACGATTATTAAAGTTACGGGTCGAGGTAGAAAATACTGTGGCATTGTCTTCTACTCTTGCTTGGTTGCCCATACATAGAGAACATCCCGGCATTTCTGTTCTTGCTCCCGATGCAGCAAAGACCCCATAAATACCTTCTTCCCTCAACTGTTTTTCATCCATTCTGGTTGGGGGACAAATCCATAAAACAGATTTAATACGTCCTGCACCCTCTAAAATTTTTGCGGCAGCCCTGTAATGTCCAATATTGGTCATACAGGAACCGATGAACACTTCATCTACTTTATCCCCTGCACATTCGGACATCAATTTAACGTTATCGGGGTCATTGGGTGCAGCAAGAATTGGTTCTTTTATCTCATTTAAGTTGACTTCAATAACGTCAGCATATTCTGCTGTTTCATCTGCCTCCATTAAAACAGGATTTTTCAACCATTCCTCCATTTTTGCGGCACGACGCATCAATGTTTTAGGGTCTTGATAACCCCGTGCCACCATATTTTTAATTAAGGAAACATTCGACCGTAAATATTCAGCAATAGTGTCTTTTCCTAACTTAATAGTTGACCCTGCACAAGACCTTTCTGCCGTTGCATCGGTTAATTCAAAAGCTTGTTCTACTTTTAAATCAGGTAATCCTTCCATCTCCATAATACGACCATTGAAAACATTAATTTTGTTCTCTTTGGAAACAGTTAATTTACCTTCTTGTATCGCAACCCAAGGAATAGCATTAACAATATCCCTTAAGGTTACTCCCGGTTGCAACTGTCCAGTAAACTTAACTAATACTGATTCTGGCATATCTAAAGGCATAACCCCCAATGCTGCTGCAAACGCAACTAAACCGGAACCAGCAGGGAAGGAGATACCCAAGGGAAAACGAGTATGAGAGTCTCCCCCGGTTCCCACAGTATCGGGTAATAACATTCGGTTTAACCAAGAATGGATGATACCGTCACCCGGACGCAACGCAACCCCTCCACGGGTAGAAAAGAAGTCCGGTAAGTCTTTATGGGTTTTGATGTCAACCGGTTTGGGATAGGCAGCAGTATGACAGAAACTTTGTAGGGTTAAGTCTGCGTTGAAACCTAAACAAGCTAACTCTTTCAACTCATCCCTAGTCATGGGTCCTGTGGTATCCTGGGAACCAACGGTGGTCATCATGGGTTCACAGGAAGTTCCCGGTCTAACCCCAGGCAAACCGCAAGCTTTACCTACCATTTTCTGCGCTAAAGTAAAGCCTTTGCCTGTGTCTTCTGGTACACTGGGACGGACAAACAGGGTACTGGGTTCGAGTCCTAATGCTTCACGGGTTTTATCGGTTAATGCGCGTCCAATGAGTAAAGGAATGCGTCCCCCGGCCCGAACTTCGTCTAAAATAGTTTCAGGTTTGCGCTCAAACGTAGCAATAACGTCTCCTTCTTCGTTGGCAACTTCTCCTTTGTAGGGATAGATGATAATAACGTCACCGGTTTCCATGTCGGAAACATCGCATTCGATGGGAAAGGCCCCGGAGTCTTCTGCGGTGTTGAAGAAAATAGGGGCTATTTTCCCCCCCAAAATGTAGCCTCCAGCGCGTTTATTGGGTACATAAGGTATATCATGTCCAATGTGCCATAAAACGGAGTTAATGGCTGATTTACGGGAGGAACCGGTACCCACCACATCCCCAACATAAGCCACAGGATAGCCTTTTTCTTTGAGTCTAGCTATGGTTGCAATACCTTCTGGCATTTTTGACTCTAACATGGCTAACCCATGCAGGGGAATATCGGGACGAGTGGTTGCATGGGGGGCCGGAGATAGGTCATCAGTATTAGTTTCCCCTGGCACTTTAAAGACGGTGACGTGGATAGTTTCGGGAACTTCGGGTTTATTGATGAACCAGGCAGCTTCGGCCCATGCGTCGATGACTTGTTTAGCGTAGGGGTTGCTTTCGGAAAGTTCTAAGACTTCGTTGAATGCGTCAAAGACTAACAGGGTTTTGCTGAGTGCGGTGGCTGCTTCTGAAGCTAAGGTGGTGTCAGAAGATTGCAGCAACTCTACCAATGATTGTACATTATAACCCCCCATCATGGTTCCTAATAAGTCGATCGCACCTTGAGCAGAGATGAGGGGACAGGTTATTTCTTCTTTGGCGATCGCTGTTAAAAACCCTGCTTTAACATAAGCTGCTTCATCCACACCAGGGGGAACTCTATCCCGTAATAACATCAAAAGTTCTTCTTTTTGGTCTTCGGGAGGATGTTTTAAGAGTTCGCATAGTTGCGATGTTTGTTCTGCGGTTAAGGGTAAGGGAGGAATACCAAGTTTTGCTCTTTCTGCTGCGTGTTTGTGATAGTTTTCTAACATTTAGTGTCTCCTTTTCTTCACGTTTACTTAAGATGTTGCGATGAGGACTTTTTAGGGTATCACTTCTAAGGGTATCAAGTTTATTTAGTAATAGTGTTTAGGTATTTCTTAAGTTTCTTGGAAGGGATGTTAGGGTTAGGTCATGTTTTGGCAAGATTTGATAGACTGTAAAAGAATTTTCACTGATAGAGATTGTCTGTTTAGGTAAATTAATTATATTTATCTACATTATTTGATGTTTTATTTGTTAGGAGATTATTTTATGTTACCAATGAAAGCTGATTTACAAGAGTTGATGATTACGTTGGGGGAAATTAAGCATATAACAGGAAAGAACTATGCGGCCGTTACATATTTGCGTTTTTTAAAACCTCAACAATACTGGTGGTTTAAGGACGAAAAGACTACTTATGAAAGAGCGAAAAAACGTTCAAATATGACAGTTGACTGGACTAAAAAAGTCAGATATTTGGTGAAATTGCCCTGATTTGTCTCTGTTTAGTTTGTTTCTATGCGATGATTCCTACAATTATTATTATACTGCTTTAAAAACGAAAATTATCCAACTTATTAGAATTATTCAAAGAAGTTGATAAACACAATGAAATTGTTGACAAATTATATGTCTTAGACCAATTACAAGAAGTTGGTAATCCTCTCCAAATTAATGATAGAGATGCAGTAATAGAAGCATTAAGAATAACTAGAGATGGGTTAGTTCGTGCTTTAAAAACAGAAAAAATATTAAGAGAGAATCCTACATTTAATCCTCAGAATTTCAATTTAGACTTAACCAGTTTGCAAGCAGAAAAAACAATGGTAAAAGCAATAGAATATGCTGAGTTACTTGATAATGCAGTACAAGTAGGAGTTAGTGTTCAAAAAGAAATGAGGAAATTACAAAAGAGAGGTTAAAGTTTTGTAGGGGTCAACGGCCGTTGACCCCTACGGAATTTGAGGTTAATAAATATTGACCCCGACAGAATGGAATATTAATAAATATTGACAACGATATAATTAGATGTTAATAAATGTTGAACCCTATGGAATTTGAGGTTAATAAATTAATAGATGTTAATATGTTAAACCACGCAAATATAAATATATCAACAAAAATCTGTATAAACCACGATTAATAATAACAACCGCTACGATATAATTATCCTCATTAATCAACCCTAAAACAATTAATCATGAAATATAACCCAGATATCCATCAACGTCGTTCTATTCGTTTAAAAGGATATGATTATTCCCAATCAGGTTTTTATTTTATTACCATTTGTTGTTATCAGCGTCAATGTTTATTCGGTGAAATTATTGATGGAAAAATGCAGTTAAATAAGATGGGTGAATTAGTCAAAGAAGAATGGTTAAAATCAGAAAAAATTAGACAAGAAATCGAATTAGATGACTGGGTAATAATGCCGAATCATTTTCATGGAATTGTTATTATTGATCAGAAAATTAATAAAAATATTGATCATCATCACAACCCTGTAGGGGCGAACGGCCGTTCGCCCCTACAAACGAATTTAATGAAACCCAAATCATTATCATCATTAATAGCAGGGTTTAAAGCAGCAACCACCAAGCAAATAAATATCATTCGTAATAGTCCTAAATATCCAGTTTGGCAACGTAACTATTATGATCATGTTATTAGAAATAATCAATCTTTAGAGAAATTAAGGGAATATATAGATAATAATCCTTTATCTTGGGAATTAGATCAATTACATCCTAACAACCCCTCTAAATGGTAAATATAAATTCTAGATCAATATCATTAAACCTGTAGGGTTCAACGGCCGTTGAACCCTACAATATGATTAATAAACGAAACATTAATTAGGTAGCGATCGCTTCTTCAATTTTAATCTAGAATAGTGATTAAGATTTGATTCTACTATGCCTAAAAAAATTAGAGAGTTAAAACGCTTGCTAAAAAAAGCAGGTTTTGTGTATCGTTCTGCTAAAGGGAGTCATAGTCGCTGGTATCATCCTCTTTTACCAGAATATCCTATTACCATAGCAGGAAAAGATGGAGATGATGCTAAACGTTATCTAGAAAAGCAAGTCGAAGAAACACTTACTAAATTAAAAGAAATTCAAAATAAGGAGTCTGAATGATGAAATCACCTTATACTATTGTTATTTTTTGGTCAGATGAAGATCAATGTTATTTAGTCCATTTACCAGAGTTTCCTACTCAGATATTTCATACTCATGGAGATACTTATGAAGAAGCATTAAAAAATGCTCAAGAAGTCTTAGAATTACTGATAGAAGAATACAAAGAAGATGGTAAACCTTTACCTCAACCTTTATCAGTTAATGAACAATCATTGACTAAGACAATATAAATAACTAAAGTTTTAAAGATACATATTAATACTATTTATTTTGATAATTATTATGGCAAAAATGGGTATTCTAATTTTAATGACTTAATTTAATAAAGCACAAAGATACCATGAAAAAAATCGTTAGTTTATCGATCGCTAGTTTAGTTATTTGTTTATCTATCATCGCACAATCACAATCTAACTTTGTGTTAGCTGGTTCATCAACTATACCCCCAAACCCTCGATGTAATATTAAAGGTAATATTTCAATTAGTACAGGGAGAAAACTTTATCATGTTCCTGGTCAACGAGACTATGAAAACACGGTAATAACAACAGAAAAAGGTGAAAGATGGTTTTGTAGCGAAGAAGAAGCAATTCGAGCAGGATGGACTAAAGCACCTCGGTAAAATGTAGTAAAATGATTAAAAATTTGTCTTATTTAACAACAAAAAACGGTAGGGGTCAATGGTTGTTGACCCCTACGATACAATAATCAGGTGGTGATCTCGAAAAGATCCACTTTGCGGTGCGCTCAAACTTCTAATACCTTATCAAAATTAAAGCTTTTTATGTTATCATGATAAATGACTCGGACCTACGCAATTACAACGCCCAAACCTTGTCAGGACCGGAAGGTAGCAGCAATACGGGATGCTTGTGATAGGCGTAGACTCCGAGTCTTTTGCTGAGATAAAAAATTTAAAAGTTTTTTATTATAGTTTTTTCTTAACATATCACGATACATTTGTCAAGTAAGTTAGGCAATGACCCATGAGAAAATAGACAACTAGCATGGCCGCCGCAGCTAAGGCAACGAGAGTACCTGCTAACATCAGGGAAAACTCTTGGTGTTCGATGGCCTCCTGCATCAAATGCAGCGACCAAGCAACTAAGGCAACGTCGAATATTAAAATAGGTATCAGCATATTTTAAAAAATGTTAACTTTTCTTTCTATTTTAATACACAATTCTTAGCTGGCAATGAACAAAATGAGAAATTAAGGTTTTCTCAAGATGTTGTCTGTGTTACGACGGACGGGAATTTGGCGATCGCTTAGATAATTTTTGACCTCAGCAATGGTTAATTGTCCGTAATGAAGCAAAGAAGCCAATAAAGCTGCTTCTGCTTGGCCTTCAGTTAACGCTTCGTAGATATGCTGACAGTTTCCTGCACCTCCAGAGGCAATCACTGGTATTTCTACCTGTTGAGCAATGGTTTGGGTGAGGCTTAAATCATAACCAGCCTGGGTTCCATCGGCATCCATACTGGTAACTAATAGCTCTCCGGCCCCTCTTTTCTCCATCTCCAACGCCCATTTGACCGCATCAAGTCCTGTATTTTCTCGCCCCCCTCTGACATAAACATCCCATCCGGGGTTATGGCAGTCATTCCGTCGTTTTGCATCAATAGCGACTACAATACACTGTTTTCCAAAGCGATCGCTAGCTTTATTGATAAAATTAGGATCTCGAACAGCCGATGAGTTGACACTCACTTTATCGGCACCGGCTCTTAACAAAACTTTAATCTGTTCTAAGCTAGAAATTCCTCCCCCGACGGTCAAGGGGATAAACACCACTTCTGCAGTGCGATAGACCACATCAATGATGGTATCTCGTTCTTCGTGGGTAGCAGTGATGTCGAGGAAGACCAATTCATCGGCCCCCGCATCATTATAAACCTGAGCGAGTTCTACAGGATCTCCTGCGTCTTTAAGATCCACAAAGTTGATTCCTTTGACCACACGACCTGCATTGACATCGAGACAGGGTAAGATTCTTTTAGCTAACATTGAGTCAATCGTTTAGGTTGGTTATCTCATTGTTTTTTATCTTGCCATAATTCGGTTAGTTTTTGTTAAAAATTCCCACTATTTTTTAAGTTTTGTTGGCTAGAAATGTCTTGTTTATGCTGTTTTTTCCAGGGGGAGGAGAATGTTAATCAGAATGTGCAAATTTATAATTTAGAATTAGAGTAGAATAAGTTATACGGCCATAATTTAGGTAATAATAAGAATCTAACAAGCCCTAGTACCCCACCATTGTAGTTAAAATCATCTCCAACAATTATCTAAAAAATTTCTTTAAAAATAGATTAAAGTTGCTATCATTTTAATAATCCATAATTACTTCTCCCTAAAAGAGAGAGTAGCAACCAGTTAAATTGATTAGGATAAGAGCAAACATGATGAATATTTTTGATATTTTACAACAGACTAAAGCTTTACGGGTCAGTGATGGAATGAAAGTACCGATCTTGACTAATTATAATTATACTTCACCTTTATTAGTATTGCTTTGGTCACAATTAGGAGATTTTGATACCCTTGAATATGCTTGGTGGTTACAGAAACAATCATCAGAAATTATTGCTAAGGGAATTAACATAAAAGCTATTGGTATTGGTAATCATGAATCTGGGTTAAAGTTTTGTGATTATACAGGTTTTTCAACAGAAAATTTATTCGTTGATGCTGATGCTAGTATTCATAAAAAATTAGGTTTATATGAAGGACTATCCTGGAAATATCCAGGACTGAATCAGGTTCAAAATGCTTGGATAAATATGATGGTAATGTGTGCTGGAATTGGTAGTAAGGGAACCCTTAAAGAAGTATTACGAGGTTATACAGGAGATAAAAAAGCCCCTCAATTAATTGATAATGAAGAGGTGGTTAAAACTAATCTTTTACCACCCCTTAAAGGGTCGTTTTTTAACTTAGCAGGAGGGACAGGATATCAACGACCTTTTGAGTTAGCTACTTTAAGATTACGAAATATGACGGAAGTGCTGAGTAATTGGAAAACTTATGTTCCCAATGCTGCTTATTTAACGCAAAGAGGGGCAACATTTTTATTTGATCAACAGGGTAATTTATTATATGAACATCGAGATCAAGGAATTCTTGGTTTTGCTGAAAATATGAGTAATCCTTTATCTTTTTTATCCCTTAATTGTTAACAAAAATTAGGCTAGGGCTTAATATTATTAAGCCTCTACAATAATATTAAGATGGTAGGGTGGACAAATCAAAGACTTATCTTAACTATAGCAATCAGGTTTGAGTTGTGAGAAAATCAGCTTTCTGGGTTTAAAAGTGTTAAACCCCTACAAGGCCGTATTTGTAGGCATATAATACTATTATTTCCTATATCTGTTCTCATTTCTCACCTATCATTACTGATTGCTATATTTATAATGTAGAAAACTTTACTCACCTTACAAATCTGTGAGAAATGCTATAATCATCTATTATTAAGTTCTCAGTTTTTCCAATTCTAAATTCTACATTCTAAAAAATGCTTTGTATTAATCCTAATTGTACTCATCCTCAAAATTCAGATAATCATTTATTTTGTATTAGTTGTGGTTCAGAACTTTTATTACATGGAAGATATCGTGTCCTTCGTTTATTGAGTGATAAAGGAGGGTTTGCTTTAACTTATGAGGTGATTCATAATGATGTTAATAAAGTCCTTAAAGTTTTAACGAATAATCAATCTGATGGTGTAAGATTATTTGAACAAGAAGCTAATATTCTCACTCAATTAAATCATCCTGGTATTCCCAAAGGTGAGGGAGAATTTATTTATTTTCCTAGAGATAGTCAAACCCCTATTCATTGTTTAGTCATGGAAAAAATAAAGGGTATGGACTTAGAAGAATATCAAAATCTGTATTAGTATTTTCTTTGTTTCAATTTTATTTACTTTTTTGTAAAAAACTTTGATATATCAATATTCATCAAAAAATCACTTAATTTTTATCCTTATCAATTTTAGATTTAAAAATTGCTTCTATTTCTTCATAAGACATCTCATAAGGATAGGGATAAATTGTAGAATTAGGGTTACGAGGGTTAATGTATAATTTACGAATTGCTTCATCATCTGTTGAATGAGATAAGAGATATTTTTTTAATTCTTGACAACTCATTTCTTGAAAATTATGTTTATTCATTTTCAGTGTAGTTTGATGGAATATATTATAATCTTAAGTTGAATAGATTAGATAGTAAGGTGGGCAAATTAGATGTTTATATTACTTCCTTATAATGTAAACAACTTTGCCCACCCTACACAACTATAAACTTTAATTAATTCTTAGATTCCTTAATTTTTGCTTGAATGATTTGTCCAACTTCTTCAAAAGATTGATTAGCAGGATACTTTTTACGATTAGGATTTCTACTTAACAACTCTCCTAAAGCTTCACTAAATTTTTGGTCATCGTTCCTGTTTTAAGCCAGAATTTTTTTAAATTCAGTAACAGTCATTTCTTTAAAATTAGACATTAGATAAACTCCCATTCTCCATAAGAAGTAACATAGTCTTCTAAGCGGTAGAATCAGGATGCTTGTGTTAAACTATTAATAACTAAAAGAAGATATAATCATCAACTTAAAATTAATCCTATGTCTCAACATCCCATTTATTTAGACTGTCATTCGACAACCCCAATGGATAAAAGGGTATTAGAAGCAATGTTACCCTA
Organism: Crocosphaera sp.; assembly: GCA_051439445.1. Lineage (GTDB taxonomy): Bacteria > Cyanobacteriota > Cyanobacteriia > Cyanobacteriales > Microcystaceae > Crocosphaera. The sequence continues at coordinate 19,864 of JBFRWG010000209.1, read as the reverse complement.
TTTTACTGAACATTTTGGCAACCCTTCAAGTATTAATCATCTTTATGGGTGGGAAGCAGAAGCAGCAGTAAAAAAAGCAAGAAAAACTATTGCTAATGCCATTAATTGTAGTCCTGAAGAGATTATTTTTACCAGTGGGGCAACCGAAGCAAATAACTTAGCAATAAAAGGAATTGCCGAAGCTTATTTTAATCAAGGACAACATATAATTACTGTTCAAACTGAACATAGAGCAGTGTTAGATCCCTGTCAATATTTAGAAACATTAGGCTTTGAAATCACCTATCTTACTGTAAAAAAAGATGGTTTAATCGATTTAGAAATATTAGAAAAAAGTATTCGTTCTGAAACAATTTTAGTATCAGTAATGGCAGCTAATAATGAAATTGGAGTCTTACAACCCTTAAAAGAAATAGGAGAAATTTGTCAAAAATATGATGTTTTATTTCATAGCGATGCAGCACAAGCTATCGGGAAAATACCCTTAGATATTAAAAAAATGAACCTCCATTTACTATCATTAACTGCCCATAAAGTTTATGGACCAAAAGGGATTGGTGCCTTATATATTCGTCGTCGTGATCCTAGGGTAAATATTGCACCACAATTACACGGAGGCGGCCAAGAAAAAGGTATCAGATCAGGAACATTATACACCCCTCAAATAGTAGGATTCGCTCAAGCGATTGAGTTAGCATTAGCAGAAATAGAAACAGAAAATAAACGTCAAAAAGAACTAAGAAATATATTACAAGAACAACTTTTAAATATAGAAGGAGTGCATCTTAATGGACATCCTACACAACGATTATCTGGAAATCTTAATATTAGTATAGAAGGAGTAGATGGGGCAGCATTATTATTAGGTTTACAGTCAATTGTCGCGCTTTCTTCCGGTTCAGCTTGTACCTCAACAACGACAAAACCATCTCATGTTCTCAAAGCATTAGGACATTCTGATAAACTAGCCTATAGTTCTTTAAGATTTGGCTTAGGAAGGTTGACAAATAGGGAAGAAATAGATAAAGTAAGTCAACAGGTTATTAATACAATTCAAGGCTTACGTCAAGCAACCATTAGCACTTAATTTGATGTATTGATAGAATATAGTTTAGAAGGCTAATAACAATTCATGCTTTTTTTCTAAAGCTGTGAAAAAATCAGCAGATAGGGTTTCTATTGGGAAACAATTAGATAACTTAGTCAGTTTACTGTAAGAGATGTCAGAAAGATAAGCTAAACTTAGATTAACATCAATTAGGGTAGCATCTGTTAAATCTGTCTTGGTAAATTGAGCACATTTTACAGAAACATTTTTTAAGTAAGCTTCGCTCAAATCAGTTCTTTCTAAACAAACATAATCAAGACAAGCATTTTCCATCAAAATTCGGTGTAAATTGGCTTCTTTTAAGCTAGTATGAACGAGATCAGTATGACTCAAATTAGCTCCATAAAGATTAGCTCTGTAAAAATTACAATTAGTGAGATCGGCCCCTTTTAAATTGGCTTTTTCTAGGTTGGCCCCCTGTAAATTTGTCCCTTGTAACTTAACGCCTTGAAAGTTAACATTTTCTAGGTTGACTCCTCTCAGGTCTAAATTACTAAGATCAAAGTCACTAAAGTCCCTGTCACCTAGTGTATATCTCTGTTTGAGTTCATTCAATCTTAGCTGAAGCATCTCAGTCCCCTTAATATTTGTTAATATAATTACATATTTCTTACGAAGATAGCAGGTTATAATTATCTTGGTCAATGGAGATAATTACATAATTGCATCGAAACCATGGTTTTATCGCATCCTCGGAACATCAGAATTATAACTTAAAAAAGGCGAACCTTGAGAGAGCAAAATCACAAACTCCATGAGAAGTACCATATTCACAAAACCTAAAACATAGTGATAATCAACGATTGCCCATCCTATTACACTCTCAGTATTAATTACCCCTAAATTGCTAGAATAGTTTTAGCTCTCTAGGTAAAAACACCAAGATTGTTGTCAAAGGGTTTCTTTTTAGGTTATATTCAGATTAAAATGGTACGAAGTTGTGTCAATGCCTTTTAAGTGGCTACCCAAGCCAAACACATAGTAAAGGCAGACAAACCCATGATACAAAATCCAAGATTAATCATTTTTGATTAATCTATTTCGATAAAACAGCGTTGATGCTCATAGCTATCCACCTAGAAAGCGTCTTAATATAAATGCCAGCGAAGCGTAAGTTTATTCTCCAGGATTTTCCAAAATATTGAATAAACATTCTCACCTTGAGATGGGGAGACCCCCCCAATGGCAAGTATCGTACTCTTATGGGATCACTCAGTGCCATTAGTATCCTGATAAGAGGTCAAGGATAAAAATGAGTCGAGTCGATTACTATTTTCCAGTGATTGTATGTTGAAATGTTTTGTTTTAAAAGATTTTTCAACCAATTGAAACCAAAACGCAGGAACTTCAACCTGTCATCGTCTCTTACAAAAGTTTGAGGGAATTGAATGCCAAAGCAAATTATTATCGCAGAACAACACCATATTGCCGCCGTATTTTGGGAAGATCAAATACAAGAATTAGTGGTTGCCACAGGAACCCAACAAGTCAGTGACATCTTCTTAGGAGTCGTAGAGAATGTTATCCCAGGAATTGACGCAGCCTTTGTTAACATTGGAGATGCAGAACGCAACGGTTTCATCCACGTTACGGACTTAGGACCGTTGCGCCTCAAACGCAGTGCCGGAGCCATCACCGAACTATTAACCCCACAACAAAAAGTCTTGGTTCAGGTGATGAAAGAACCCACCGGCAACAAAGGACCAAGATTAACCGGCAATGTCAGCCTTCCTGGACGCTATCTCGTTTTAATGCCCCACGGCAAAGGGGTTAACCTCTCCCGACGCATTCGCAACGACGATGAACGCAGTCGCCTTCGAGCCTTAGCCATTCTCATCAAACCGGCTGGTATGGGCTTATTAGTGCGTACCGAAGCAGAAGGCAAAGCCGAAGAAGCGATCATGGAGGACTTAGAATTTTTACAAAGACAATGGGAGTCCATTCAAGTTCAAGCCACCTCAACCCGCGCTCCCGCCCTACTCAACCGCGATGATGACTTTATTCAAAGGGTACTGCGGGATATGTATAGTGCCGACGTGAATCGTATTGTGGTGGATAACCCGTCTGGGGTGAAACGAGTTAAACATCATCTGATGAACTGGAGTGGTGGAAGACCCCCCGAAGGAGTCTTAATAGACCATCATCGCGAATCCATGCCCGTTTTAGATTATTTTCGCGTCAACGCCGCCGTCAGAGAAGCCTTAAAACCCAGAGTCGATTTACCATCAGGGGGATACATTATTATTGAACCCACCGAAGCTTTGACCGTTATTGATGTTAACTCTGGCTCCTTTACCCGTTCTGCCACCTCCCGCGAAACAGTCCTTTGGACCAATAGTGAAGCCGCCACAGAAATCGCCCGTCAACTAAGATTACGCAATATCGGAGGCGTTATCATTGTTGACTTTATTGACATGGACTCTCGACGGGATCAACTCAAACTCCTCGAACATTTCAACAAAGCCCTAAAAATTGACAAAGCCCGACCACAAATCGCTCAACTCTCAGAACTGGGCCTCGTAGAATTAACCCGTAAACGTCAGGGTAAAAACGTTTATGAATTATTTGGTCAACCCTGTCCCCAATGCGGAGGCTTAGGGCATTTAGCCCACCTTCCAGGGGAATCCCAGTTAATGCCCCTAGAATCAACTGCCAGCCAACAGACCCCTATTGCTGTGTCTAACCCCGCTCCCAAGTCTGTAGAAAAACCGATCGAATCCGATGATTCGGCTTGGGACAGTGCTTTTGAAGATGAAGACAACGATAATAGTGATCAATTAGAACTTTTACACCATCCCAGTTATCAAGAACAGAATAACAACGCTGCCAACCGTCGTCGTCGTCGTCGTCAAGCACCTAATTTAGTGATCAAAGAGGATTCCACCCCGAAAACCCTCAACAATGGAGAAACAAAAGAAACAGAGGAGAAACCCGAAGCATCGACAGATAGCCCTAAAGAACGTATTTCTCGTCATTTACGTCGGGAAGAAGCACCCATTGAACGGGTTTCTGTGGAAATGACTCCTACAGAACAGGATGTTTATGCTTTAATGGGCATTTCTCCCTTGGTTCGTCTTGAGCAAGAATTCAAAGATCCTAAATCTGTTTTAGTGTCTGTCAAATCACCAGAAGGAGTAGAACGGCAAACCATTCAAAAAACACCACCCACAACTCAAGAAACAGCAAAACCAGCAACACCCGAACCTGAAGAAACTCAAAAGGTGATTAATTTAGTATCAACAGAAAATACAACGGTAATTGATTTAGTGTCAACAGAAAATACCATTGATCCTCAATCACCCTCATCCAATCCAGAAGCAAACATAGAGATTGATAATGACAATCCCCTAACAACTTTACCCCCAGAAGAAGAAGAAGAAGAAGAAAAACCAGTCATTCGTCGTCGTCGTCGTCGTTCCTCTGCTAAAGACAGTGATGAATAAAGTCCCCTCATTCGACAATCTCAAAACTCAAGTTAAGATTGTAGAATAATAAACTCATCTATAATTCGGTGAATTTTCACCAACCTATTCAAAACTTGCTTCCCGCAAGGGAACTGTAAAGCCGTCCTAGAAGCGCACCGCCCCGTCTGAGGTTTCCTCAGACATAGGGATGGAGCAAGAAGGACGGGGTTTTAAACCCAAAATTGCTGATGAACAAAAAATTATCATCAATCCTACTGGTGAGTTATGTCGCTTTTAGCTTGGGGGGGTGTGCTTTGTTTCAAAGCTCCCAAGACACTTCGGACACCCCTCCCGTAGCCGAGTCTCCTCAACCTTCTGAGGAAAAACCCCCTGAAGACAAACCAAAGGAAGTCTTTGAAGAACCCACGGCCACCGGTAGCAATCCTCAACCCCCTAGCACGGCTGGGTTAATTCCCTCTACCCCCCCCCAGGAAAGGGAAAAAGCCATTAAACCAGGACGCAATAATCCCTTTGCCGTGATTCCCATTCAACCCGTGGTCCGGGAAAAAACCGCCAGTAATGGTGTTAGTCAACCTGACAAACTGTGTCAACTTGAAGAGGTTAATGAAACAACCACTATCGCCCAAGCTCCAGGAACAGACAGTCCGGCATCTGATGTTGGCCTCCCCCCCCTACTGGACCCCGTTTTGCCTATTCCCAATGAGGCCCGAGGGGTTGTGGTTTCAGGAGTGCTACAACTCGATGGAACCCCCGTTGCCATCGTCCAAGCTCCCAATGAAAATGTCCCTCGTCAGGTAACAGTGGGAGCCAGTTTAGCCAATGGACAAGTGATAGTCAAAGCGATTAATGTCAGCACTCAAAAGCCTTATGTTGTTCTTGAGCAATATGGGTTAGAGATCCCTCGTGGGGTGGGAGAGCCAGCAGAAGAAGCCGTTGCTCCCCCAACGCCAATCCTTCCCGATGGTACTCCAGAACCTCCTGCCGCCGCTTCTCCTTCTACTCCACCTCCAGGACCTAATGGTTTTGGTAAGGTCAAAGATTTGGTTTTAGTAACCTTAAATATCCAGGGAAACAGAGTCAATGGTATTATCTGTAATGCAGGATTTAAAGCTGTGACTGTTGACTCACTCAAGTTACAAATAGAAGATAAAACAACTGATTCAGTCCTTGACAGTATCTTTGTTGGTTTGCCAGAGTATAATTTAGCGCCCGGCCAAAAAGCAGAGTTTGATTCTAACGTTCCTGATTTACGAGGTCGCGAAGGAGGGGATGTTAATATTGAACTCATTGATTGGAGCTAGTGCCGCTACGCGGAAGTCAAAAGGCACTCATGCAAAAGGCAAAATTATCGATTGGTAAGGGTTTAAGGCTTTGGGGACTGGTGGGTTATTTCCACCACGCTGCACTAGTTCAATGACAATCAAATTGAACGTCTGTGCTTTCGCTGACTAGGTCCGCGAAAGCACGGTGATGACGACTTAAATCGAGCTTGCGAGATGTATGAGGAATCGCCAAACTATGCTATAATCTTTATTCTTCGGAATAGAAAGCTGCTGATTGGGTAGGAAGCCAACGCCATAATCTTTGATTTGGCGTGGGTAGTTCACATTCGTGAGATTAGCTATTTGGAAACGCTAATCTCAGCAGAGCGGACTAGCGTAGTTCATTTTTCTCTAGCAAACAAAACAGTGAGCAAGCAATACGAGCGAATTAGTTATGGGAATTTACCCTTAGCCGTTTATGGGGAATTAGCCGCCCATTTACGTCAAATCGAAGGGGTGACAATTCAGTTGATTCCTCAACAATCCCCAACATTTGATTATGGCCAAAGTCAAATCGATCACTTGGTCATAGAGTATCCAACCACCATCTTACCTCAAGAAAAACAGCGAATTGAAGTCATTCTTGATTATTATGCTCAAGTTCACACTGCCTACGAGCGTAAATTGCTAGATGCTTAAGACAACTTATTTGACTACTCCTCACCTTTATTTTGTGTTAGTTAAGTCCTCCAAGATGAGCGATCGCCTTTTTGGGTGATGATCACTATTTTTCAGTTTTTAGTGCAGTTGAACATCTTCGAGAAACCTGATAGGTCATAAAATCACGGGCTAAGATGGTATTAGGAAAAATTGCCCTTGCTTCATTTAATAAATCATCCAACTGTAGGTTATTTCCTGGGGCATAACGGGGACTAAAATGGGTCATAATTAATTGCTTAACCTGTGCTGCTAACGCCACTTGTGCAGCCATCGTTGAGGTAGAATGAAGGCGATCAAAGGCCATTTGAGCATCTTGGTGAGCAAATGTAGCCTCATGAATCAACACATCTGCATCTTCAGATAAAGCGATCGCCCCTTCACAGAACACGGTATCAGTACAATAAATCACCTTACGGCCGACTTCTTTCTCACCGCATAGGTCTTGGCCGCGAATACGACGGCCATCAGACAAAGTTACGATTTTTCCTTGTTTGAGTTCCCCATAAACCGGACCTGGGGGAATCCCTAACGCTTTCGCTTTTTCCACATTAAAGCGTCCCGGACGGTCTTTTTCGACAATACGATAACCATAGGCAGGAATACGATGTTTCAGTAAGCCACAACTGACGCTAAACTCTCCATCTTCATAGAGGATACCAGGGCTGATACGATGAAAACGAATATGACTCGGTAGCTTGAAATGGGAGTATTTGGCACAAGCTTGCAAATAATCCTTTAATTCGGGCGGTCCATAAATTTCAATCGGTTGGCCACTTCCTGCTAACCCACAACTGGCCAATAACCCCGCTAACCCATAAACATGATCCCCGTGCATATGGGTGACGAAAATACGAGTAATTTGGGATATTTTGACCTCACTGCGTAATAGTTGATGTTGGGTTCCTTCTCCGCAGTCAAATAACCATACTTCGGCCCGTTGAGGAAGACGTAAAGCAACACTCGAAACATTACGGGATCGGGTTGGCACACCGGAACTGGTTCCTAAAAAGGTAATCTCCACAATTTATCAATCTGATTGAACATTCGCTTATTCATTGTATCGATTACTGTTCTCTTGGAGTCATGGCTATCTAGTTTTTTATGCTCAAGATGATATAATTCCTCACCAAGTGGGAATACTATCTATGAATAATCCCCTTACCCTCATCACTAACTCACCCATAAATAATATGACAGATGCCAACATAATGGATAGTAAGGTTCATTTCATCGAAGATATTTTTAGTGAGCGATATTCTTTTATCATTCCTCACTATCAGCGTCCCTACGCTTGGACAGAGAAGGAAACAGAAAGGTTATTAGATGATCTAATTTACTCTATGGGAGATGAAGGGACTGCACTATCTGATGTTGATTCTTATTTCTTAGGAATTATTATTTTGGTTAAAAATCAAAATTCAGAACATGAGATACTTGATGGACAACAACGGTTAGCGACTTTAACTATTTTGTTAGGAGTGTTACGAGAATTATTACTAGACCAAAAAACTTTTTTCAATCAACTAATTTACCAAGAAAACTCAACTTATATTAATGGGTCTCCTCGTCCTCGTTTAGCTCTCAGAAATAATGATCAGAAATTTTTTGAAAAATACTTAGAAAATAGCGAATATATTCGTAGTCAAAATATAGACAAGGAACAATTACCACCCCAAGAACAAAGAATTATTAATAATGGAGAAATTTTAAGAACTAAAATTGAAGAAAAGTTAGATACCCCTACCAAAAAACAGCGTCTGGTCGATTTCCTGCTAGAAAGATGTTATGTTTTAGTTGCTTGTACCACTAATTTAAACTCTGCTTATCGCATCTTTTCTTGTCTTAATGATCGAGGACTTCCTTTATCAATTCCAGATATTTTAAAAGCAGATTTAATTGGCAAATTTTCAGGTAAACAATATGAAAGCTTACAACCAAAAGAGGCATTAGAAAATCATTACAGTCAACGATGGGAAAAATTTGAAGAACAATTAGGAAGAGAAGATTTTGAAACTCTTTTTCGTTACCTTGCTATTTTTGACATGAAACCTGAGGAGCGCAAAAAAGACTCCAAAGAAGTGACCAAAAAAGTCTTAGAAATTTTGAAAACTAAGCGATTAGAAGATTTTCGCAACTATGCCAAACAAAAGGATAAACCTGAGCGTTTTATCGATAACTATTTAGCTCCTTTTGTTGATGCTTTTGATCGTATTAAAAAGCCTCATCTTTCGCTAAAAACAGATGATCTAGAACTCAGGAAATTATTTTGCTGGTTAAATAATGTTAACCATCCTGAATGGCGTATTCCAGGGATTTTTTACTTGAGGAAATACCACAACCATCCTGATAAAATTTTAAAATTTTTCCAAAAATTAGAACGTTTAGCGGTTAGTTTAATGATTTTAGAAATAGGAGAAGAGGAACGAGTTAAGCGTTATATTAAAATTCTTGATCAAATTAGAACATTTAAGATAACTGATGACTTTAATACTCAGAAATTAGAACTAACTGTACATCAAAATGAACAAAATAAAATTATTAAATTCTTAGAAAATAAAAACATTGGTAGGAGCAAGAAAAAAGAAGCTCTTCTTTACATTTTACTTCGTCTTGATAATTTTGGTTCTGATAGACAAGGGATAGAAGATCGATGGAAGGATGCAACAGTTGAACACGTTTTACCTCAAAGACCTCACCCAAAAAGTCAGTGGTATCAATGGTTTTCTTCTCAGGAGGAAAGAAGTCAATATATTCATCTTTTAGGCAACTTAATTTTACTGTCTAAAAAGCAAAATAATCGAGCTAAAAATTATGATTTTGATAAGAAAAAGGAAATTTATCTTAATCCTCGCCCAAACTTTTCTTTGGTGATGGATCTTTTACCAGAACAAACATGGACCCCAGAAGTAATCAACAAACGACAAAAACGTTTAGTCAGACAATTAAAACATTTATGGAATTTAACCTATCGGGACGATCAACAAAAAAATAAATAAACTTGGAGACAGTAAAAAGTAGAGTCAATTACATACTTAAAATGGTGGGTTAGTTTGCAGCCCACATTCCGCACATCTTTCGTCGCAAAAAAGATTATGGTTTGGAGCCCCGCTAGAACTCAGTGGGCAAACAAATGAACTCATAACGGGGTTGCAAGACATAATCTCAACCTGACAAGATAAAAGCGTGAGGGTTAACTCGTTTTCAATTGAAATAAGCAGTTTTAAAACTGTAGACAAGATTGGGCAAAAAAGAGATAATGATATCAAGTTCTCAATTACCTTGGACGATGTTATCATCACAAGAAATCTCGATTCAAAGCATCAACCACTTAGGATTAATCGCCGGAATTATTGATGATATTGGTCTTGAACAAATTATCAATGAAGTTGTAGGTTCTGACCCCAGAGAATTGATAACATCAGGTCAAGTAGTGAAAGGTATTCTGCTTAATGGCTTAGGATTTACCTCCCAACCTTTATATTTATTTCCTAAGTTTTTTGAAGATAAAGCTACAGAATGTTTATTGGGAGATGGCATCAAAGCTGAGTATTTAAACGATGATAAAATTGGTAGAGTTATGGACAAACTTTATCAAAAAGGTTTGTCATCAATTTTTATGATGATTGCTTTAGCTGTCGTTAAAAAATATCAACTGTCAACTAACTTTTCTCACCTAGATTCCTCTTCATTTTCTGTTCATGGGAAGTATTTAATCAATAATTTAATCTCCTCAAAACTTGAAGTTGAACAAAATGAAGAGCCAGCCCCAATCACTATAACAAAGGGTTATTCCCGTGACCATAGACCAGATTTAAAGCAATTCATTATTGATTTAATCGTTAGTGGAGATGGTGGAATTCCCCTATTTTTAAGAGTAGCAGATGGGAATGAACAGGATAAAGTTGTCTTTGGCGAAATAGCTGTTGAATATAAATCAATGATTGATTTTGAGACAATGATTGTTGCTGATAGTGCTTTATACACAGCTAAAAATATTAAATTAATGTCATCACTTAAGTGGTTATCTAGAGTTCCTTTATCTCTGGCAAAAGCAAAAGAATTAGTTAACAATATTTTAGAAAAAGAACTAAATCAGAGTTCAATAGAAGGATATTTATGGAAAGAACAGGTGATGACTTACGGGGAAATTAAGCAAAGATGGTTATTAGTTGAAAGTCAAAAAAGAAAAGAGTCTGATTTGAAAAAACTCTTAGAAAGAATGGAAAAAGAAAAAGAAAAAGCATCTAAGAATCTCCAATCATTAGTCAAAGAAAAATTTACTTCGCCTGAAGTAGCAATGGAGGTGGCTAATCGATTTTCTAAGAGTTTAAAATACCATCAACTTGCCGAGATACAAATTCAAGAAATTGAAGACAATAAAAATAAAAAGAAAAAAGAAATTGGGAATCAATTGTTTCAAATCAGAACAACTCTTGAACCTAATACAGACAAAGTTCATGAATTAAAAACAAGAGCAGGAAGATTTATTTTAGCTACCAATGAACTTGAAGAAAGTCAATTAAGTTCTGACGATATTTTGATTAAATATAAAGACCAACAAGCAGCAGAAAGGGGTTTTGGCTTTCTCAAAGATCCCTTATTTTTTGCCGATAGTGTCTTTCTTAAATCTCCTCAAAGAGTCGAAACAATGGCCATGTTAATGGGGTTATGTCTTCTGGTTTATTCTTTAGGACAAAGAGAGCTACGTCATCGCTTATTTGAATCAAAAGCTGGACTCAAAAATCAACTAGGACAACTCACTGAAAAACCGACTTTAAGATGGATATTCCAATGTTTCCAGGGAATTCATCTCCTCTTATTATCAGGAGTTAAACAAATTGTTAATCTGACAGAAGAACGCCAATTAATTTTAAGTTTTTTCCCCACCTCTTCCCAAAAGTATTATATCTTATCTGGGTAAAAAAGAACCGTTTTTATCTCTGGACATTCAGTTTAAGAAACTCTATACAAATAATGATAAATAACCGATCTTCTGTCAGCTTTTATTCTCAATAAAACATCCTTAACGCTAATGGGAATTAGCCTTGAAAAGTTCTTTTGTTTAATTAGAGAACATGAATAAAAAATCAGCATTTGAAAAGGTTTCTTTGATACTACATTTTGAAGGGCGGAATGTGGGTTTGCAGGTAGAAACTTATGAGATTTTTATCAAAGTTAATCCTAAACTAAACCCATTATACTAGTATAAATTTGTCTTATCATTTGACAGTATTAGCCATATCATAAGAAGTTTGTGCTTCAATTGATTTCCCTAATTTTGATAAGATATTGCCCCGATAATACCAAGTATCATAATCATACGGATGAATTTCAAGAGCTTGATCAAAAGAGGCGATCGCTTCTTCTTTTTGCCCTAAATTATCTAAAGCAACCCCTTGATAATACCAGAAAAGATATACATTAGGATTATTATTAATCCCTTGATTAAAATAGTCAATAGCTGCTTCAAATTGCTCTGATTCTAATAAGTTTAATCCTTTCTCAAGAAAACTCTTATCTTCATCAGTTAATTCTTGACATGAAAATTGAGCGGCTTTTGCTTTTATTATGTCTAATAACTTTGTTTTTTCTTCTTCAGGAACGTAAGAATATCTACAAGGTCTTAGGGATTTATTAAAACAGAAAAGGGCTTCAATATTCCTACCTAAACAAGTTAAAAGTAGACCTCGTTCATACCAAAAAAAATTATTATAATCATCATATATGTCAATGACTTTATCATAACAATGCAGGGATTCTTCATATCTTCCTAGTCTATATAAATTGTAGCCCTTGTGATACCAAACTTGTGCATCATTGGGGTTAATTTCCATTATTTTATTGAGTATTCTTAAATGATGTTCGGTACTAAAAATGAAATCATTGTCTATTTCAAAGTCACAGCAGGAAACGCTGTATAATAACTCTTCATATAACTTAGAAAAAAGCGTATTCTGATTAATTTTTGGCTTGAGTTCAATCACTTTATCAACAGCATCCATTGCTTCTTCTAAATAATTTATATCTTGTGTTTCTATATGGTGGAGAAATAAACTATCAACTAATTCAGCCCAAATTCGGTAATTATTTGGGTTAACTTCAATCGCTTTTTTAAAGTAGGGAATTGCCTCCTCATACTCGCAATCTTGAGAGAAGATAGTACCGATTTCACAACACATATTGGAAAAAGTATCTGCATCCTTACTTAAGTTAAAAGATTCCTCAAACAAAGACATGGCCTCTTCCCATAAGCCTTCCTCCAATAAAGCATAACCTTTGTTATATAAAACTTGAGCATCATCAGCTTTTAATGCAATAGCTTTATTAAAGAACAAAATAGCTTTTTTATCCTCTCCTTGAGCAGATAATTGCTCACCGAGTTGATTCCAAAATTTGTAATTTTCATCAATATCTGGTTTAATGGTAAATCCCTGATCAAAAAATAAAATTGCTCCTTCATATTCTTTGTTTTTATATAACTCTTGACCTAATTTATGCCAAAAATTATACCCATTTTCAGCATTAGGATTGCTCTTAAACGCCTTGTTAAAAAATAAAATTGCTCCTTCATATTGATTTTTTTCATATAAATTCTGCCCACAATTAAACCAAAATCTATACAAATCATCAATCTCAGAATTTAAGTCCAACGCTGTTTCAAAAGAGTTAATTGCTTCCTCATGTAAATGAATTTCAGATAAAGTTTTACCTCGATAATACCAACTTTCATAAACATCAGGATTTAATTTAATTTCTTCATTTAGAGGCTTTATAATTGTATTTAATTTATCTGCAAGTTTCTTGTAACTGTTAGTTCCTATCTGAAAATAGTCTCTAGCTTGACGGAAGTTATTAAAGTGGATTTTTAACCATTCAACTGTATAAAAATCTGTGTACTTACTACTTGAATTAGGTTTTGTAGACATAGTTTTGTTTTTGAACTTGATTAATATTCAATTATATAGTGTTTACTAAAAAAACGTTTTTAAATCTCCAACTTCAGGGATTGATCATTCTAAATTCGCCCATTTGCGTATTCTGATTGACCCATGAAAGATAACAACATCCTCCTATCTTATCTAACTAGCTAGTTAACAACTCAAATAGAAATGGTCTATCTGATACAATCAATACAGAAAAGGAACACTTATTCAATTCACCATGACCACAACCGTAAAAATTAATCCTTATCTTTCAGGAAATTTTGCTCCCGTTAGTCAAGAAATTATAGCTAATGATTTAACCATTATTGGAGAAATTCCTCAAAACTTAAAAGGAATGTTTCTCAGAAATGGCCCTAATCCTCAATTTAGTCCTATGGGACAGTATCATTGGTTTGATGGAGATGGGATGGTTCATGGGGTAGAAATTAAGGATGGTACAGCGACTTATCTTAACCGCTATGTACAAACTCGTGGTTATTGTTTAGAAAAAGAAGCTAATAAACCTCTCTGGACAGGGTTGCTAGAACCCCCACAAATGGATAACCCTTATGGTCCATCGAAAAATACTGCTAACACGGCTTTAGTGTACCATTCTGACCGTCTCCTGGCACTTTGGGAAGGGGGTGAACCTCAGGCTTTAACAGTTCCTGACTTAAACACTTTGGGGGCTGAAAATTTTAATAATCAGTTAGTGTCTCCTTTTACTGCACATCCCAAAATTGATCCCGTTACAGGAGAAATGATCTTTTTTGGTTATTCTATTGTTCAACCTCCCTATCTGCAATATGGCATTATTTCATCTCAAGGAGAATTAGTAAAAACCATCCCCATTGAGTTACCCATTGGGGTAATGATGCACGATTTTGCTATTACGGAAAACTATACTATTTTTCTTGATCTTCCCCTTACCTTTCGACCGGAAAGAATGCAGCAAGGTCAACCTGCATTACAATTTGAACATTATACACCTTCTCGTTTTGGTATTGTTCCCCGACAAGGAAATAATGAAGATATTCGTTGGTTTGAAAGCGATCCTTGTTATATTTTTCATACCTTAAATGCTTATGAAGAAGGAGAAGAAATTGTTTTAATTGCTTGTCGGATGAATGGTACTACTGTGTTAGGAGAAGCAACCGATCAAAACCAAGAAACTGATATTCCTCTTCTTCATGAATGGCGTTTTAATCTCAAAACGGGAGAGGTTAAGGAGAAAAAATTGTGTGATCTTCCTTCAGAGTTTCCTCGTATTAATGAACAATATACGGGACGAAAAACCCGCTATGGTTATTCAGGAAAAATGGCAGATTCCCCCTTGCCTAAATTTGATGGGATTATTCAACATGATTTTGAAAAAGGAGGGTTTAATATTCATCATTTTGGTACTTATAAATATGGAGGAGAAGCAGTTTTTGCTCCTAATCTGAATGGAAATGATCCTAATGATGGATGGTTATTAACCTTTGTCCATGATGAATCAGAAAATACTTCCGAATTAGTTATTATAGACGCTCAAAACTTTACTTCATCTCCTGTCGCAAAAATACAAATTCCTCAACGCGTTCCCTATGGGTTTCATGGGATGTGGTTAGCTCAATCATAAGAGAATTGGGTCGTTTCATAAAAAAGGGCTGTATGCCCTTTTTTATACTATGATGATAACTTAAATTAGGTCTTTGATGCGTGGCCGTTACTCAATACATTAGCAAATTATTGAAAAATATTCAACTTGGCTAAGTCTTTCTTCTAGGGCCATTTTATACTCCTAAATATTAAATATTAATCAATTATCTTAGCTAAAATAGTGGTTTACTAAATTATAACCTTCTAAATTACGCCACTTTAATGTACTTTTACCATTTCTTGTTACTGTTTATTGTTGAATTTTTTAAGATAAATTAGTTCAACCTAAATATTTAAGCCAGGAATCGATAATTGTTTAATTTGCTTAGTCATTAATTTATTCTTATTTTCTGTTGTTTTTTGAGTCAAAATTTTTATAATACATTTACCAATATGATAGGCCATATTAACGGGAACTGCGTTACCAATTTGTTTGTATTGTGAAGTTAAAGAACCGGTAAATTTCCAGTCATCAGGAAAGGTTTGAATTCTCGCATATTCTCTGATTGTAAGGGGTCTAGTTTGGGCAGGGTGACATCTTTCTGTTTGTGTTTGCGCTGGACTACAAGTAATAGTTAAACAAGGTTCATCCCAAGATAAACGTTTGGCAAAACCAGTTCTCCCTCCTCCTTTATAAAAACTATTTTTCAGATAATCTTTTTGAATATCTAGAGGTAAGTTTTTCCAATTTCCACCAGGGGGAACTAATTCCATAATGGCTTTTTTTCGAGCATTATATTCAACACCTGGGGAGTTTGGACAATCTTTTAATGCTTCTCTTAAGGAAATGGTATAAGGTTTTTCTTGGGGAAAAATAGGTAGAATATTTAGGTCGTTACGACAAGCAATAATAATCAATCGATCTCGTTTTTGAGGAACATCTAAAAATTGTGCGCTCACCACTTTATAATAAGGTTCATAACCTAATTTTCTCAAAGAATCTAAGATTATTGATAAGGTTTGACCCTGTTTATGACTGATTAAACCTATAACATTTTCTGCGATCGCTATTTTCGGTTTTACTTCGGCTAAACAACGAGCAAATTCAAAAAATAAGGTTCCTCTTGTATCTTCAAAACCTTTTCCTTTTCCTGCATAACTAAATGCTTGACAAGGAAAACCACCGGATACAACATCTATTTTTCCTTGATAGTGTTTGAAATTTATCTGACTAACATCTTCATGTAAAATTTTCCAATGAGGACGATTGTTTTGTAATGTATTAACACAGTCTTTATCCTTTTCTACTAATAATTCATGGTGAAATCCAGCATTTCCTAAACCCAGTGCCATTCCTCCACATCCTGCAAATAATTCGATACTTTTTATGTTTGTTGGTTCTACAGTTTTTAGTATTTTAAATCCCACTTCTTGACATTGACCATTTAAGTTGTTATAAACCCATTTAAGCAATTCTAAGTCAAATACTTTGATATTATTATTTCTTTCTCCATGAATTAATTTTTTCTTTTCCCAGGTACGAAGTAAATTTGTAGAAACACCTAAAATTTCTGACGCTTTTTCTAAAGTTACTTTTGCCATCACTCTATTTCTCATAAAATAAATGTAAGCCTCTACTTATTATAGTTTTGATAACTAACTTGTCTAAATTTTTCCTTTTCTTGTCGTAAGCTGCTTAAAACTTCTTGTTTAAAACTGTTTAGTATTTCATCAATTTTGTCTTCACTGTTAACCATAGATATATTGCTAGTATTAACTTCAAAATAATCTATGAGAAATTCATCTAATATTCGAGCAATTTTATAAGTTGCTTCTAATTCAGAAGATATATCATAAGGTATGTTGATAGTTTGTTTATATTCTAATATTTTTTCAACTAATTCATCCTTATTATCATCATAATTGAATCTTTTAGTCATAAAATTTAATTTAAACCTATCTGCATTAATTAGTATCCTGGATATAAGTTGATAAATTTTGAATTAAATCATCATGTTTCCTATCATTTATTCTGATACCTTTCTGCAACATGATACAGGAAGCTTTCACCCGGAAAGTCCTCAACGTTTAGAAGCGATTGTCAAAGCATTAAAAACCGTTTCTTGGAGCGATCGCTTACAATGGCAACACCCGACAAATCTTAATCAACGAGATCCCCTTCCCTACATCCAAAAGATACATACCCCTGATCATATTGAACGAGTGAAAACCTTAGCAGCAAAAGGAGGGGGTTTTATCGATGGAGATACCATCATCTCTCCCCAAAGTTATGAAGTCGCTTTACTAGCAGTTAATGGGTGGTTAGATGGGGTTGATATGGTGTTACGAACGAATGATCCTGTCTTTGTTTTATCCCGTCCCCCCGGTCATCATGCGGTTCAAAATACCGGGATGGGGTTTTGTCTCTTCTCCAATGCAGCGATCGCCGCTCATTATGCTTTAGAATACACAGAAGTTGAACAAGTAGCCATTTTAGACTGGGATGTTCATCATGGCAATGGAACCCAGGCGATCGTGGAAAATAACCCCAATATTGCTTATTGTTCTTTACATCAGTTTCCTGCTTATCCGGGAACAGGAAAAGCGGATGAAAAGGGAAAATATGACAATATTCTCAATATTCCAATGGAACCAGGAAGTGCTTTTAAAAAGTATAATTTAGCATTTGAGCAACAAGTAATACCCTTTTTAGAAAGCTTTAGAAGCGATATATTAATTGTTAGTGCTGGTTATGATGCTAATGAAGCTGATCCTCTTGCTTCTATCAATCTTCACCCTGATGATTACGGCATTTTGACGCAACAGTTATTAACCGTTAGCTCTCGTCTTTTATTCGGGTTAGAAGGGGGTTATGATTTGACAGCTTTAGGGCAGTCTGTAGTAGCAACCATTGCACAAATAATTAAGAGTTCTTAAATTTTTGCTGAGAAAAATCATCTTATTTTTCTCAGGCAATTCTCATCTAATCTAATTAGCCTGGACAGAGAATTGATTGCTTTAATTTTGTCATGATTAATGTCTTAAAAAATACAAAAGTCTTAACCACACTTTTGACCATTAGTTCCATTGTCACTGCCCCATCTGTAGCCCAAGGGATTACCCTGAGAGTAGAAGTAGAAAATATTGCCCCTGATGGTGGTGTTTATATAACCCCTGTTTGGGTCGGATTTCATGATGGTAGCTTTGATAGTTACGACGGAGGGTTATCTTCCCAACTTGGTTTAGAAAGACTTGCAGAAGATGGGGATGCGACTCAACTATCGGCTGATTTTTTAGCTGATCAAACTTATATCGACGTTGATCCTGATACGCAACAGCGCACCAGTGCCACCGTTGATGCGGATACACTGTTTCCTGGGAGTCGTGTTGATGGTGCGATCGGGACAGGTCCCATTGCTCCTGGTAACCGTGCCATCAGTCTCTTTGAAGTGGCAGAAGATGGTTCTAATGACTTCTTTTCCTACGCTTCTATGATTCTCCCCTCCAGTGATTATTATCTAGCCAATGGAAATCCTGAAGCATGGGATATTAGTAGTTTATTTAACGGAGAGACATCTTCCATTGAGTTCTTTATTGGACAAGATGGAACAGGGAATGATGCGGGAACGGAAGTGAATGATTTTGCTACCTCTGCCGGGAATGGTTTATTTGATGGACTTCCTGATGGTCAAACTGAAGATGATGATGGACTTCCTCAAGGTGGAGTGAACGCCAGTGTTGCTGATCCTTATGGACTTCAACCCAATGTTGATCCTCCTGATCTTAATGGTCCGTTTGCCAATGAACCAGAAAATTTCGCCGATAATTTTGCTAATTTAAACTTTAACAATACCGATCTCTACCCCAATGGTATTGCTCGTATCACCATTACTGCTGTAACTGTTCCTGAATCATCCACAACCTTTGCTTTAATGATGATGAGTGGCTGTTTTCTATTGGGCAAAGTTTGGCAACACCAACATAAAAATAGTCCCTTAAAATAACTTTGTCAACTACTCTTGTCCGCTATCGTTTTACGCAAATACATTAGGACATTTTTGCGTTCATTCCTCGTTCCCTGTTCCCCGAGGGGGACGCTGAAGCGCACTGCTTCGCTTTTCTCTTCGAGATCGCACAATAACATCTGACTATTTCGTGTTTAAATCTCAACTTATATAACCTGTTATAACAGGTTATATAACAGGGAAAACAAAAATGTCCCCTCCCTTAATGCGTAGTGCTATATCGCTGAGACTAAGAAAAGAGGAACCTCATCATGGTTCCTCTCTCACATTTTTGGCATTTTAATGGAATGTTAACCTTTAGAGGATTAAACTAATATGGTGTTAGGAATAATCAATATTTCTCAGCCAAAATAGTCATTCTTTATGAAATATCCATTTTTGACAGTCGCTTCCTTTGTGATCAGTTTAGGCATCACTACTTCTGTTGAAGCAGCACAACTGTTTAGATCCAATATCAATGGCTCTAATATTCTGCCCATACCAACCTCTTCAATAGCGACTGGGGTTGCTAATCTCTCATTAAACGATCAGCAAACAGAATTAGCTTATGAAATTGTCATTAATGGATTAGCTTTAGATAGTGTTCCTGGGGGAACTGTGGATAAAATTCATTTTCATTTAGGAGGAAGAAACGAATCTAGTCCTTTTCATGTTTTTAATATTTACGGACCAGAAGATGATGCTGATGCGATGATTGAACACACCCCATCTAAATCAAAGATTATAGATGGGGATTCACTTGCACCCAGAAGCTTTTAGACTTCTAAGTGTCCCCAAGGTTACTGGTGTTCTCAGTGTATTTGTAGAACTTTGGCTAACA
>JBFRWG010000208.1:0-67949 GCA_051439445.1 Crocosphaera sp. | reverse complement strand
TTATTATCTAAACCAATGCCCTGAATTTCTCCTTGAGCATCACTGCGAAACTCAAAGGTAATTATCGTATTGTCTGTCAGATTATATTCCCCAATATCAACACTTTTCCAGCCATTATTGCTAATTTTCACTTCCTGCCCATCTTCTGAAATGGTGACAACTGCATCATCCGTGTCTTGAGGGGCAGGATTTCCGTTAACAATCGATTCATTCCCATAAGATGCCACTGTCATATCATAGGCAACACCTTTTACCTTAATAATCAGAGGAGAATTGTTATCAGGAATGGGTGTAACTGCATCGCTATCATTATAAACAATTTGCATCTGATTGCTAGGATTATCATAATAGTCAACTAATTTGATGGACCCATTACTTCCTAATCCTAAAACTAAGTCCTGACCACTACGAGTTTCCGTGACTTGATTAGTAAGATAATCTAAACTCAGAATGTCTTGACTGGTTCCGTAGTGAATAACATCATTACCTGTCAAGAGGTGGGTGCTATAACCACTAATCTCATTGGCAAGGGAATTGAGATAAATGGTGTCATTACTACGGGAGTTGATCGCATTTTCGATATCCACATTATAGGCTAAAGATGTGGAATAACTGGTGGTGTTATTGAAGGTTTTACTGAGAAATCCTCCGCCCCTTAAATCAAGATGAAAGCCACTACTTTGCGCCTGTAATCCAGAAAAATCTAAGGTATCGATTCCACCGGAGTCCCAAAGGGTTTGTTTGGTACGATGAGAGGTATCCAGTAAAGGAACCCCATTGACAGTCACTTGATCGATATACTGCCCAAAAACATAGGTTGTATCCCCACTATTATGTTTTTTAGCCCCATACAAATGTTGTAATGCCAAAATATCAAGGCGGGCGAAAGTTCCAGCCGAATGACCGGTCAGGTTGTAGCTCATGACCGAGTTATCGGTGTTATCTAGCTCCTTTGCTAAGATTGGTTCAGTCTGGGGATGGGCTAATCCTAGGGCATGACCCAGTTCATGTACTAAGGTCATATAACCGTGTTTTCCGGGCTCCTCTTGGAAACCGTTGATATCTCCTGAGCGATCGTAACTGGGGTTTAAATGAATGTCTCCACCTAGATTAGAAGAACTGGGATAATAAGCATAAGCATAGTTAGGATTGTCAGAATTCATGATGCGGATTTTACCGAAAGTGTTGGGATCGGTTTCTTGAACCTCGACAAAATCAATATCAATAACGTTTTCTAACCAAGCAAAAATCTCTCGATAATTATTTTTTAGGGCCTGACTAACTTCTTTAACTCCTGTTTCTTTACCATAATAGGAATTAACAAAGTTATCGTCTTCATAGAAACTATAAGTAATCTTTGCCCCTGGTGCAATATCCCATTGAGAACGCCATAAAATTCCCTCAATTGAGTCTTGTGTTCCTTGAGAGGTTGAAGCGGTGGTATTGGTCGTACTATTAGAAGAAATACCATTTTGCTCCGGTTCACTGAGACAACAGGAAGGACATTGACACCTAATGTCAGTTACCGACATATTATGATTTGCATTACCCTTATTATCAAGGATCTGTTTGGTGAAGTTAGTGAAGTTTTGCTCTAAAAAATTATTGATAGTCATATACTAAGATTAAGTAATTACAGTGGAGTTAAATAAGTCAACTTGTTAAGTCACCAAATTAAAGTGATTTTCATCACGTAATTGATTGTCGCTCCTTAATGTTATTCTTTGAAGTTCTTTTGATATAAGGGAGAAAGCACGGTTTTTACCGGTTAAATTTTTGTAAAGGTTTATTGGTACTGATAATAACATTAACTAACTGTTAATACATAAGAAAGGCAAAACAATAGCAAAATTATGGGAAAAACGCCTAAATAAGCAATGAGATAAAAATGATACTCACTGGGAATTTTTAATAATTATTCAATTAGTAAAAGTCTTATATTTCCTTTGTTAACTGACTTGAACAAATCAATGGTTATTCAAAAATAATTACACTGAGAGATGAGAAGAACTCCGTATTTTCATATACGTATAAACTTTGATTTTTGGTAAAAAACTAATGAATATCAATTTATACAATCCTTATAATAAGATACTTTAACTTTAATGAATTTTAATATATTAATACAGTGATAGACCAACTTTCTCAAAATTACAATTTCTGTTATATCGCTTCTAGAGGATTAATAAAATAATCGAACTATATTTTTAATTTTTTCTTTATATTTATCCATTAAGGATTATGAAGAAACCAGCCAAAAAACTCATCATATAATTTAATATGCTACGATCAAAATAAATTCAAAAAACTTCCATGTTGTTGCATCCTGCTAATTTAGTTTACTGGGTTTTAATAGGGATTGGAGTCGCTTTCTTTCTTCTCATTATTATGTCTGGAGGAGGGGAGGAAGGGGGAGAAATTGATGGTGATGTGGAGATTAATTTTGAGAGTAATGGCTTCGGTTTAGACACAGATGTTGAAGCAGATATAGAAGCTGAGATAACTGCTGAGGGGGATGAATTTAATGCCTTGCAGGTGTTAACTTGGTTTGGAGTAGGGAAAGCTCCTTTAATGATTTTATTAGCCATTGATTTTAGTGCTTGGGGGGTCGCTGGATGGACATTAAACACCCTACTAGGGACCCTAACAGGAACAATACCTGATGGTTTTTTAGGCTTAGGAGGGGTGGTTTTTTTAGCCTCATTATTGATTGGTTTATGGACAGGTAAACTATTGTCTTATCCCATTGGACAGATATTTTCTTCCTTTGGAGAAGATGTGAAAAGCGAGCGTTTAATTGGTTGTGTTGGAACAGTATCATCGAAAACAGTTCCTTATTTAATTGAAGGAAAAATAGGACAAGCAGATGTTTACGATGCTGCCAGAAATTTAGTAACAATTACTGTTAGTTTACCCCATTGGGCTGATGTTATTCCCCATCATGGACAGCAAATTTTAATTATTGATCGTGAGGAACATAGTTATCTTGGCATCGCTAAAGATAGTTCTGATGAAGATAAATGGCTCAATCAAAATTACTCATCAAAAGATTCTTAAAAAAGAGGTAAAAAAATGAACTCTAAACTTGAATTACAGCTGATTCAATCCTTGCCTGAAATCAAATTAAATTATGGATTTCAACCCATCAATAATGTTCAGAGTAATTCACTGCAAACTTATAAAAGTCCCATGGGGATTGAGCAACCTCTATTAACGCATTCTCCCTATATCGGGCAAATAGGAGCAACTCTTAATAGTTTCCCTTTTGTGGGTATTTTAGGCAGTATTGGAGTCTTATTATTCCTTTTATTATTAAGTGTTTGGTTGTATACAAGGTTTTATGTCATTGCCCCTAATAATGAAGCTTTGGTAAGGACAGGAGGCGTATTCAAAAAGAGTAAAACTGTTATTTTAAATGGAGGTTGTATTGTTCTTCCAGGGTTCCATGAAATTACCCGTGTCCCTTTAAGAGAAATCTCAATTGATGTGGTACGTGCTGCTAATTTAGCAGTAAGAACTCAAGACTATTTAAGAGCCAATATGAGAGTCACATTTTATATCTGTATTGCTCAAGAAGAAAAGGATATATTAGCAGCAGCAGCCCGACTATCCAAGCAAGGAAAAATATCAGAAAATGATATTAAAGATGCCATCGAGAAACGGGCAGATGATGCCATTAGAGCAGCAGCCAAGAAAAAGAAAATAGCCGAAATAGACTCAGATAAATTAGGGTTTGCAGAAGCGGTATTAAATCTCATTCAACAGGATCTCAAAAAAGTAGGCTTAACCTTAAATAATATTGCCATTTCTGAAATTGAAGAAAGTGATACCTATGATGAAAATAACTTTTTTGATGCCCAAGGTGTAAGACTTAGAACTGAAACTATACAAAAATCAATTCAACAAAAAAGAGAAGTTGAATTAGAAACTCAAGTTGCTATTGAACAAAGAGAGTTAGAAGCAGAAAAACAAACCTTAGAAATCATCAAACAAAAAGAAGATGCTAACTTAACCCAACAAAAAGACGTAGAATTTTTACGTGCGCAACAACAGCGAGAAATTCAAGAAACCAAAGATACAGAAGCAGCCAAAATTGAGAAAAATAAAATCTTGCAAGAACAAGAAGTCGAAGAAGAGAAACTGGAAAAAGAGTTGATTATTAAACAAAAACGTATCGCTGTAAATATTGAACTTGAAGAACAAAATAAACAACTAAAAGTGACTCAAACCCTGCAACAACAAGAAACTGAAGTCGCAGAAATTAACCGAAAAAAAATGATTCAAGCTTCTCAACTACAAGCGCAAGCTGAAGTTGCGGCCGCTGAACAAGAATCCAAAATTGCGCAACAAGAAGCAGCGATCGCCATTGCTAATAAAGAGAGGGAACGACTTGACTCAGAAGCTGAAAAAGCGCAAGCTGAAGCTGCTGTTATCACCGCCCAAGAAGTAGAAAAAGCCCAACGAGAACAACGGTTAGTGGTCATTAATGCAGAACAAGAAGCAGAAAAAACTCGTATTTCTGAGCAAAATGTGGTAGAAATTGACGTATTCCGCCGTCGTCGTCAAGCCGAAATCGCCCGTCAAGCGGCTGAGTTAGAAGCGGAGTCTATTCGCACTTTAGCCGATGCTAACAAGTATAAAATGTTAGCTGAAGCCGAAAGTAAACAAGCTCTGATTGACGCTGAAAATGCTCTCAGTAATGCAAACAGAACGGCTGACCTCATAAAAGACCTGTGGCCTGAATTAGTGCCTCAATTGCCCTATATTCTGCAATCGTTAGCTCCCCAACCTGGAGTATTAGGGGATGCAAAAATTTATGCCTTTCCAGGGTTAAATGAAAGTAACGGTAATGGAGTGGGAGATATTAGTAAATTAATGTTATCTACCAGTGGTTTAACCTTGATTAATTCTTTATTAGATGAAGGAAAGTTAGGGACAATAATTAATCAGATTAAAACTGCTTTAAATACTGAAGAAGTATCAGAAATCAAAGAAGCTAAAAAGTCTGATAATTCAGAATCCTCATCGACTGTAATCCCCCAAGAACAAACCATTTCAACAGAAGAAGAAGATAACTCCTCTTTTCTCAATGATTTTCCCCAAGAATCTTAAAAAAGTAGGGTGGGTTAGACGGTTATAATTGAGGTTATAACAAGAATATAGGAATCCGTCGTAACCCACCAGTATTCAGTTATTATTTAGTAAAAAATTGCTCTATGATTACACAAGCTAAACAAAAAAAACAAAATGTTTCCTTAGAAAATTATCGGAAACTAGAAGAAATTTCGGAATTCAAACATGAATATCATGACGGAGTCATTATTCCTATGACTGGTGGAACTATTAATCATAATAGAATTATTCGCAATCTTATTTATTTGTTGGTGAGTGCGGATAAAAATAAAAAGTATGAAGCATTTTCTAGTGATCTTAGAGTTTGGATACCTGAGTATAAACGAGGAGTTTATCCTGATGTAATGGTAATTGATGGAGATGCTATTTTTAATGAAAACCGACAGGATGAAATTATTAACCCTTGTCTTATTTTTGAGGTTTTATCTCCTTCAACTTCGAGTTACGATCGAGGCGATAAATTTGTGTATTATCGTTCTATTTCTTATTTAAAAGAATATCTTTTAATTGATCAATCTCGTTATTTTATTGAACATTTTACCAAGACCGAAAATAATCAATGGTTATTACAAGAATATCAAGATATAAATGATATGATTCAACTAACTTCAATCAATATTGATGTCAAAATTAGTGATATTTATGAAAACATTTCTATCAAAAAACAGCAATAAATTTCCAAACATAATCTTTAAGTTTCACAATTATTTATAAGGATGTCCTTTTCTTTCGTTTCCGTCACTATCTACCCACCCTTGACCAAGACCCCAAGTATCACAGGGAAAATGCTCAAGTGGTTGAATTTTTTTTCTATCATTAAAACTGAGATCATCAAACCGGTTCCACGTCAATAAATCTTGTATATTTTCAGGTAAGTCGTGTA
Source organism: Crocosphaera sp. (assembly GCA_051439445.1). Classification (GTDB taxonomy): domain Bacteria; phylum Cyanobacteriota; class Cyanobacteriia; order Cyanobacteriales; family Microcystaceae; genus Crocosphaera. Next base: position 61,933 of record JBFRWG010000208.1, on the reverse strand, counting down.
AGTTTAAGGCAATAACTGGTTTTCCTGTACAATCATAAGGTAAAGTAGCACTACTCCATTGATCATATACAAAAAATCCAAATATGGTAGCAATATTACTACAATATTCATTCAAATTTTGTCCGGCTAATACTAAATTTTCTTTAATTAACTTTTGAAGTATTACTACTCGACAAGAATGAACATAAATGATACTTCTTACTCCTGTAAAACGAACTGCATAATTATCTTCATTTCTCTCAATTTCTAAGTAAGGAATAACATCATCAGAAGCTAATAATAATAGCCAAGAGTATAATGTTTGTTCTTACAAAGAAGGTAAAGTAATAGGTCTAGACATTCCTCTTTCTGGTCCATAAGCAGTTCCAATTATTTGATCCGCAGATTGTACAGCTTCATTAATAGCGTTTTTTAATTTTTTTAAACTAAGATTTTTAGCAATAATCTGTTCTGGAATTTTTGATTTTATAATACGGTTATCATAATTTTTAGCTATTTCTAAAAGCAATTTACTAAGATAATCAATTCTAGCAGTTTCTAAAACTTTCTGATTTGAGTTAGGAACTGCCCCACCTTCTCCAGAACTAAAAAGGGCAAGATTTCCTTCATTATCTACTGCAAACCACGTAGTATCCATACTATGAGATACTGGATAATCTTGAATTGATTGTTCTCTGTGATTCAAAGTTTCATTCTTATTCATAAGGATGTCCCTCTCTTTCCTTTCCTTCCCTATCTATCCACCATTGACCAAGACCCCAAGTATGACAAGGAAAATGTTCAATAGGTTGAATAATTTTTCTGTCCTTAAAACTTAAATCATCAAAGTAATGCCAAATAATCATATTTTTTACGTTTGCAGGTAAACTACCTAAAGAAAATGAATGAATTGATTTTCCTGTACAGTAGTAAGGTAATGCACCTCCGCTAAATTGAACATAACTGAAAAAACCTAATAAAGTGACAAGATTTTGTCCATATTAGTCCCATTCTTTTCCTGCAAGTATTAAACCATCTTCAATTAATTTTTGAAGTATAACAACTCGACAACTCTCTATATAAATAAGAGGTTTCTCCCCAACCCAAAGCAACCCATAATTATCTTTAATATTGTCAATTTCTAGACGAGGAATGACATTATCAGAAGATAGTACCAGTAAGCAATCATATAGCATCCTCTCTTCAAATGGAGTGAAGTTCATGAGTGTTTTATTTTCTGCTTCTAAATTAATACTATCCTGCAACTGTTTCAAGTTTAGACATTTAGAAATTTTTTCGCCTGAAAGATTTACTGGTATAAGATGATTTTGATAATTTTCAGCTATTGCCAATAGAAAATCATCAAAACAATCAATTTTACTTATTTGCTGACTCTGATAATTTGACTTAGGAACTGCACCCCCTTCTCCAGAGTCAAAAAGTCCTAGATTTCCTTCTTTATCTACTGCAAACCAAGTAGTATCCATACTATGAGATGCGGGATATTCTTGCATTGATTTTTTTTCGTTATTCAAGGTTTTATTATTAATCATAAGGATGTCCCTCTCTTATATTTCCTTCAGTATCTACCCACCATTTATCATTTCCCCAAGTTCGACAGGAAAAATGTTCAATGGGTTGAATTTTTGTCTTTTCACTAAATTTTAAATCATCAAACCAATTCCAACTAATATCATCTTGTAAATTTTCTGTTAAATCATCCAATTGTAAAGAAATAATTGGCTGTGCTTTTCGTTGATAAGGGAAAGGATCATTACTTCCCTGTTCATAGATGAAAAAACCAAATAGACTACCTAAATTATAACACCATTCATTTCTTTCTTCTCCTGCTAAAATTAAACCTTTTTCTATCAATTTTTGTATAAGAGTAATTCGACAGAAATATAGATAAATAATAGTCATCTCTCCAAGAAAACGAACACCATAGTTATAGTCTGTTTCTTCTATTCCTAAGTAAGAAATTGCTGCATCAGAGGATAATAAAAGAAAACAATTATGTAATCTTCTTTCTTTTTTCTGCAAAGCTTTATTGACATTATTTTGCAGTTTCTGTAAGCTTAGATGTTTTTCAACATAGTAATTTTGAGTTTTTGATTGTAATACACGATATTCATACTTTTGTGCCATTTCTAACAGTAAACTATCAAGACTTCCCATTTTTACTCTGTAGTTTGAATAAGGAACTGCACCCCCTTCTCCAGAATCAAAGAGGGCCAGGTTTCCCTCTTTATCTACTGCAAACCAAGTAGTATCCATACTGTGCGCTGCGGGATAATCTTGTCTTAAATTTTCTCTGTTATTCAAGATTTTATTGTTATTCATAAGGATGTCCCTCCCTTTCATTTCCTTCACTGTCTATCCATAATTGCTCAAAACTCCAAGTATTACAGGGAAAATGTTCAATGGGTTGAATTGTTGTCCTTTCATTAAAGCTAAAATCATTAAAACGAGTTTGACTAATAGCATCCCTTATATCTTCTGGTAAATCATCTAGAATTAAGGGAATAACTGGCTTTCCTGCTTTTTCATAAGGATAAGCTTCATCATAATTCATAACATACGAAAAAAAACCGAATAAAGTATGAAATTCATTTGTGAAATTTTCAATTTCTTTTCCTGCCAATATCAAACCTTCTTCCATTAATTTTTTAACCACAATAACTCGACAAGACTGTAAATGAATAACTGATGGTTCTCCAGCAAAATGAACTGCATAATTATTTTCAATCTTTTCGATCTCTAAGAGAGGAATTACGTTATCAGAGGATAATAAAAATCGCCAATGAAATAACATTTGTTCTTCCAGTGGTTTATGGACATACTTTGTAGTCATTCCACTGGTTGTAGAGCCAATAGGATATTCAATCACTGGATATTCAATCACTTTTCCTGCAACTTCAATGACTTTATCAATTTTATTCTGTAACGTTTCCAAAGTTAAATTTTTAATTATATTTTCACCAGGAATATTCCATTGCAATACTCGATTATCAGATTTTTCTGCTAGTTTTAAGAACAAGTCACCTAATCTTTCAACTCGATAACTAGAGTCAGGAACTGCACCATTTTCTCCAGAATCAAAAACACCAATATTACCATCTTTATCAATAGCAAACCATTCTGTATCCATACTATGGGATGCGGGATAATCTATCATACATTTCCCTCCATTACATTCAAGAAAGACAAATCATTTAATCATTAACCACAAAAAACTAACGGTAAATTTTGTAAAGTCTTATCTAAGTAATCCGCCGTTAAATTAGGTAAAAGACGACGAGAAATGGTATAAGAACACCAAGCAACGCTTTTATCCCAAGCAATGGAACAAAATCTGGAACTGATACCACATTGCATTAAACAAGTCATAGACTGAAAGGGTTTTCCTCCTGCTACTTTAGCTATTTCTTGAGGGGTTGGAGTATCCATTTTTCGCATAGGAAGATAAACAATTCTTTCCCTATGTATTCCTGCTTCTAAAATCATCTGAGATGTGATAGTAGCAGCTTCTAACTTGGATTTGGGAACTAATAAATTAATTCCGCTACGAATACCTAAAGATTCTAATTGTTTAACTTGAGTAATAACTCGTTTAACCTCTTCTTTTTGGTCAGGATAGTGAATTGATAGATGGACTTTATCAGGATTTGCTGTTACTAATTTTTCTAATAAGTCTCCTTGTAAATGTGATCCATTGCTAGTAAGAGAACGAAATAAAACCCCTTGTAACTCGGACAAAACTTGAAACACATGGGGATATTCTAAAGGTTCCCCACCACCAAAAGAAACTGCTTGTGTTCCTGAATTAGCACAATCTTTAATAAAACTAACTAATTCGTCAGGTTGCCAACGAGTTTCACCTAAATGATTACTATGATTATAACAAAAATGACAGTGCTTACTGCATTGATTGGTTAATTCTATAGAAATACGTTGAGGAGTCATGATTGAAAAATCTATCTTTAATTATTTAGATTATACTAATTATTTACTGTTAATTGAATTATTAGTAATCACTTTGACTACTTAATTAGACATTTGCTCTAAAGTCAAAGAAAACTCTGAGAAAAGAGGTGAAATAATCGACTCATTTTCACGAAACTGTTGTAATTCATATTCTCCTTCCACTAACGAACAAACAGTAAAAGTTGGTTGTTTAGGATATCCAATATAACGTCGGCCACCTATTCCTAAATAATCAATAATCCAATATTCTTGAATACCAAATGCTTCATAATCTGCTAACTCAATTAAGTAATCATCTCTCCAGTTAGTCGAAACAACTTCTATTACCAGTTTAATTGATTGATTCAAGGTAATAATTGATTCTTTTTCCCATCGAGTTTCATTGGCCATTGCTGTCTCATCTAAAACAATAATATCGGTTTCATAACCTGTGTTACTAGAGAGTTTAATGATACATTCTTTTGGGATAAAATAGGGTTGATTACTGTCCCGAATTATCTTACCTAACTCATAGGACAAATCACCAGCTAATCTAGAATGTTTGCCTCTGGGTTTTGGCATTTCTGTAATCACTCCTCGTCTCAATTCGTAATGATTTTGCGAATTTTCTGGATACCATTTTATAAATTCATCAAAAGATACTGATGGTTTATCAATTACTGTAATCAGGATGATTCTCTCTCCTTTAAAAGAGAAAATTAGTTATCTTCAGCAAACATAGCTCGTCGTTTATTTTCAATGGGCCAATCTTGATTTTCTCCCCCAATAACCAGCTTTTTAATAATCACTAATTCTTGACTTAACTGAGTTAAAGCATTGATTAAAACATCAACAGCAATTAAATCACTGGTTCCGAGATCAAACCAACAACGACCCCAGACTCCTTCGTATTCAAATTCTGCCATATTGTGCATAGGAGCCATCATAATACTATCAGAAACTTGGGTATTATAATCCATATAACTAATTTCCACCCCCATATCTTGTACTTGGAGATTTTCAGCATTAAACCCCCCTAACTTACCCAAATAAAACCAGGAATTAAACACCTCTTCTAGATATTGTTTTTCCATAGGAGAAGGAACCGTTTCAAACTCCAACCAAATCCAAACATCAAAAGGATTAAACTCTCTAAATTGAACATCCATAAAACAATAAAAGTAACTAAGAAACAGAATCAGGACTGCGATGATTGAATTTCCATAAACTACTAGAAACCCAATTTGTAATCATGTGAGCCACAATAGGAACTAATAAATTATCGGTGATTAAAGCACTATATCCTAACCCAAAACCCACAATAGTTGCCCAGACAACATAAGGCCATTGTTGCTCATTACTTAAATGTAAGACCCCAAAGATTAAACTAGATAAAATAACCGCCAATAAATCGTATCCTAAAGCCGGTAACATCACCCCACGAAACAGCAATTCTTCACTGAGACCCGGCAATAAACCTAACCAAATTAAATCAGGCCAGATTAAGGGTTTTAACACAAACTCTAAATAAGAATCAGCACTTTGACGATAAGCTGGCCAGAGACGATAAATAAGACTACTAGCAACAATAATAATCGCCGCTAAAGCTACCCCAAATAAGAAACTATCAAGGGAAAAATGAATCTTTAATAAAAGAATCGAGCCTAAACGTTGCCAAACTTTAGCAATAATTAATAAAATAATAGCAGTTACCCCCATCACCACTAAAATCTGGGTACGGGTTAAAGGTTCCATATCAGACGAATTGGGATTAGTCACGGGCTTGAGAGAGAGAGGACAGATCAGGGCGAAAGGGAGCAAGACTAATGCCAGCTTTGTGGGCGACTAAGACACCTAACGCCTCTAAATACGAGTTTACCGTAATTGCTGCCATTCCCAAGGATTGAGGAGTCACATTCAAAGCAGTTGTATTGTTTTTAACCGCAATGATGGGTATATTTCTGGCACTGAAACTGAGTAAACCACTCCCCCCACAAGCGGTTTCAGGAATAACCACCGCATCCACATCATCTGCCCAAATACTATAGGGATGGGGTTGAGTGATAAACTGGGGCGCACGACTTAACCCTACTAACACACAAGGTAAAAAAGTATAGCCTAATTCCTCTGCCGCCGCACGGGGAGAAAGATGATCATCCACAGGTAAGGGACATAAGGCCGGTGCATGGGCCGCTGGAAGCTGAAACTGACGGACAATGAGATGAGAAATCACCGCTTCAGCCCCGGCTAGGGGATCAACCCCTTTCCCCTGACGATAATTATCTAGTGCTAGGGTTTCTATGTCATCAGGAAAACGAGCAACCACAGCGATCGCCTCTGCCTTGGTTTGGGTGATTAATTTTTCAGCCGCCCTGAGTAAACTATCCGGGTGACCAAGGGTTCCCCAACTTGCGCCAGAAGCAGCCCTACGCAGTTCGACTGCCAAAGGCGTATCCGTCACCACATAATCCGTTAAACTCAGTCCTAGGGTAGCTCTCGTTGCATCTGCGGCTTGAATATGACGGGTTCTTAAGTCTGGTTCGATGCCTTGATCTAAAATTAAGCCAACGGAGTTTTGATGAACCGGTTGCAGTCCCCAGTCTCCTTGAGCAAAGCGATCTAACCCATACCCTTCCACATAAAAGCTATTGTCCAGCGGCCAATAGAGTTGCGCCCCATTGAGAACATTGGGATGAGTAATCAGGCGATCGCATACTTTGGCCATAGCCTTAGCGATGGGTAAAGCATCCCCTGCATAACCCCCAATAGCTGCCCCAATACCCGTAGGAACGATTAATACAGCTGTGTATGGACGATGAATCATCACTAAAATTTAGAATTTAGAATTTACTCAATATTCTCCATTCTGGTGACAATAGCTTCTACTTGAGCAGTTTGTTTCTCTTTATCCACTTTAGTAATCGCCCAGCGTAAGGGGTCTCCCTGTTTTTCTAAAGCCTTCTCTACCGCTTCAGTTACCGTCAGGGGGGTTTGTTGAAGATCAATCTCTGCTTCGATAAAATGGGTTGTCATGGTTAGTCTTCCCTAATGGATTACACTTATTTTCTCACTCTATCAGCCTTTTTAACCTAAACTGATAGACAAAGTTATACAAAAATAACATGAACGCTAACATCAAAAATAACATTGACCTTTTACTCTAGTAGTCAGGAGCGTAAAAACGGATTTCAATAAAGCAATGACAGCTGATAATTTTTTGACTCAACCCCTTTATTCTATAGCCGTGACACAGACTCAATACTATCTAAATTCTTTACATCCTTCGATCAACAGTAAGTTAAAGCGAGGGATCGATATCCTTGGGGCCTTGGTGGGTTTAGCCATAACCGTGATCATTGCTATCCCCATCATGATACTTATGGCTATCTCCGATCCTGGACCATTACTGTATAATCAGGTTCGTTGTGGACTGCATGGCCGTCCCTTTCGCATCTGGAAGTTCCGTTCTATGGTGGTAGGGGCTGATAAAATGAAGCATTTAGTCAAAAATGAAGCCAACGGTCATATTTTTAAGAATACCAACGATCCCCGTATTACTCCTTTAGGAGCATTTTTGAGAAAAACCAGTTTAGATGAATTTCCTCAGTTTTGGAATGTTTTAATGGGAGATATGAGTTTAGTGGGAACTCGTCCCCCTACCATCGATGAGGTAGAAAAGTATGACCCCCATCACTGGCAACGTCTCAGAGTTAAGCCCGGTATCACAGGAGAATGGCAAGTCAATGGTCGCTCCAGTGTTAAGGACTTTGAGGATATTGTTAAGATGGACATTAACTATCAACAAAAATGGTCTTTACGGTATGACCTTAATTTAATCGCAAGAACGATTTTTGTCGTTCTCAATAAAAATGGGGCTTACTAACAATAGGGTTCTAAAACAGTTGATAAAATCGTTGCCATCGAATCAATACTATAATTTTTTATACACCGTTCCCTTGCTTTTTGTCCTTTTGCCTCCGCTTCTGGGAAATGGTTGAAAATCCACTCAATTTTATCGGCTAACTGTTGGGGAGAACTAGGATCAACTAGATATCCAGTATCTCCTAAGATATTAGGAATATCCCCAACTTTAGTTCCTAAAATGGGTTTTGCCATAGCCATCCCATCGATTAATTTGAGAGGAAATTGTGCTTTTGTTGCTGGGGTATCTTGTTGGGGAACCACAACCAAATGAGCAGCCGCAACAATTTCAGGCATGGTTTGTACGGGTGATTTCGGTAATTTAATTAACCACTTTCCCCATGTTTTTTGTAACTTTTGATCATAATTATCGTAAGGACTTCCCCCAACAATCACTAATTTTAACTGGGGATTATTGAGTTTATCTAAAGCCATTAAAACATCTTCCACCCCTTTATAGGGCCTAGGCGCACCCGGAAACATTAAAATTTTATACTTCTCTAATCCGTATTTTTTGCGACTCTTTTCAGGAGAATAATTCTGGGGGTCAAATAACTGAATATCTTTCCCATTGGGAATATAAACCCCACCAAATCGTTGTTGAATAAAATGAGTGTGTAGAGTGATATGATCCGCCAGAGAAACTAACTTTTCCATTTGTCGTAAATATAAAGGATGATCCGGATGTTGTAAGGGTGCATCCCCTTTAAACAAATCCTCGATAATCCCTTTAATTTTAAAATGATATTGCCAGTTATCTCCTCCAAACCAACTCATTTCCCAGTCATCAATATCCACAATTAAAGGACGATTCGTTAAATACTTTTTGAGTAACGCAATCCCATAACTACTGGGTTTAAGTTTCACTGCATAGAGAATATCCCCATCAATTTTAGGAAGTAATTGACTCAGCGATCGCCAAGTTCCTTTAACCCCTGTATAATAAGGACAAGGAATGGATATAATAGGTAAATCTTCAGGTAATTTAGGGATACCATTTTCTTCATAAGCAATGCCAAAAAGTTTGACTTGATGGCCTAATTTTTGCAGAGCTTGTGCTAATAAAAAAGGTCGGATCGCCCCACCCCAACGGCCGGCCCCTTTACTGGATAAATCACTGACAATCAGAGAAATATTGAGTTGGCGATTAGATTGAGAATTCGTCATAAAATAAGAGTAATGTTAATCATCAAAATTTTAACCCTTTCCCATGAGTAACGCAGCTACCAATTCCATTAACATCGAACATCAACCCAGTGAAAATCGTTTACAAGAATTAGGAGTCACAACTTGGCCCACTTGGAGCAAAGAAGTCTCTACCTTCCCCTGGACTTATGATGACTCAGAAACCTGTTATTTTTTGTCAGGAGAGGTCATTGTAACTCCAGAGGGAGGGGAACCTGTTGGCATGGGTAAAGGAGATTTAGTGACCTTCCCTGCTGGAATGTCTTGTACTTGGGAAATTCGTGCTGATGTCAAGAAACACTACAAATTTGGCTAATTTGTTCTCAACTATCTCTTCTACCTAAATTTAATTTCTTCCTTAGAAAAGCTGTATTAACATTGAGACAACGAAAATAGAAATAATGAGGACTGCTCATGCGTTATGCAGTGATTATTGAAAAAGGAAGATTTCATTACGGTGCTTATGTTCCTGATCTACCGGAATGTTCTGCGGTGGGTAAAACAGTAGAAGAGGTAAAACGTTCTATTTATGCTTCTATTGCTTCTCATTTAGAAGGATTAAAACAGGAAGGTAATGACTTTCCTAATCCTAAAACCCTGTGTGAATATGTAGAAGTGGGTTAAGCTTAAACATAATGAGGGAAAATGGCAAGAATCTTATTCTTGTTAACATTTAATTTTGGTTTTGTTGTTTAGGGTTTAGGAAAATTTTTATCCTTAAACCCTAGCATAGACCTCTTGAAAAAATGAATCATGTTTTCAAGGTATCTAGTTTCCAAAGGCGGTAGACACCAGCCGACTTCCCTTGAAAGGTAGTCTTTGGTGGCCAATGCGTTTATTGTCTAATAGTAATATATCCCCATCACACCAATTAAAGATTGTGGCATTTTTCCAATAGGCTTTGATAATTAAAAAAACTTCCCATGGACTCAAGGAAGTCCCATCTTCAAAGCCAACATCTAGACTTTTTCTATAGCCTGGAAACCAAAATGGTAAGTTAATTGTTTCTTGAAAAAAATAATTCCAAAGATGATAAATATAGATAAAAAATTGTTGCATTATCGTGACTAACCATAACCAAAAAAATACAACAAAACTGCTCCATGTTTTTTGATATAAAGTAACAAATAAAGCTTCGATCACCAGACCCCAAAGATGAAATATGGGAGAAAACCCAGTCCAGACTTCTTCTCCAGTTATGGGATGTTCAATAATCAATTTAGCTTTTGTCTCAACTATTAAATCTTTGCCCGGAGCATCCTTCCACTTAAATTGTTTATCAGTCGCTAGACATTTTTTTTCTACTATATCAGGTTGCTCTGAACTAAAAACCTCATTCCATGTTTTGCTTTGACGAAACCACGGCCACTGAAATAGTCGAACATCGAAAAATCTTTGTGGTTTCTCTGTGGAAAGCATACGGTAAACTAGAGTTTGCTGACGGCACTTATCTAGTAAGGAAGTCGGTAAATCTTTCAACACTGAACCCATATCAATAATTGGTGTCTGTCCTCCCCATTCTGGAGATTTCCCGCAATGGAAAAAAATATAGGATGGCTGTATACTGGGAACGTAGGATAGCTCAGTATGGGCAGGTATGGGCATATATGAAGAAAAGGAGGTGGTCGTCCACACACATTGACTGAGCTTTTGTCTCGGAGCACCACCAGGATATTCCACAGCTAGGGTGTCGGGAAATAGGCTCAAGGCCACTTTTTCAAAATCCTCTGGACTTTTTATTTTAAAATTCCTAAATAATACAGCCCCACAACCATGTAAATTTTTCCACACCATTTGATTTGAAGAAGCAATTAGTTGACATAAATCATCAGTGGAACAAAAGGATAGGTTACTCGGTTCTATGACGAACATCGTTTTATGGTTACTTGCTTCGTATAAGGTTCATTCTAACACAAGATTCTTGGTTGGTGTCATTGATAAAGCTGAATAAGATGATTTATCTCTCTCAAACTCAACTCGAACAAATTCGCTATCATGCTCAAGCCACTTATCCTGAAGAATGTTGTGGGTTACTGTTAGGAACCTTGGAAATCAATAAAAAAATGGTTTTAGAAGTTAGAGAAACTGATAATAATTGGACTCCTAGTAATTCCGTTAATGATTTAGATAATATTTCTACTTCTAAATCACAAAAATTAAGTAAAAAAAATCGTTTTAGCATTGCTCCTAACATCTTACTACAAGTCCAAAAAGAATGCCGAGATCGTCAGATTAATATTATTGGAGTGTATCATTCTCATCCAGATTATCCAGCTATGCCATCAGCGTTTGATCGTGAAATTGCTTGGTTAGAATATTCCTATATTATTGCTTCCGTAAGAAACGGTAAAGTGACTGAGATGAAAAGCTGGAAACTTCAAGAAAATAGAAAGTTTCAAGCAGAAAAAATAGAAATAATTGCCGCAAAAAATCTCAAAAATAATTAGTCTAAATTAGCTCTTTTTTGATAGATTTTTAATAATATATCTTGATGAATTTCTTGGGTAATGGGATATAAATAAGCAAAAATAAAACTAATGATTAATAAAGTAATCGGTAAAGGTCCAATAATCATACGTATGGCCCATAAAGCTGTGTCAGGTTGTTGTGTTATATTTCCAGGAACATAACCAGAAGTATCTAGAATTTTTCCCACCACTAATAAGGCGATCGCAATGCCAATTTTTTGCAGTTGAACTAGGAAGGCAAAAAAAATACCTTCTCGTCTTTCTCCTGTTTTTAATTCATCTAAATCCACAACATCAGGTAACATTGACCAAGGAACAATATACGCTGTGGCAATACCAATTCCTGCTATTATTGCAATAATATACATTAACTTTGTTTGTCCTGGTTTTAATAAAAATAAGCCCAATTCTGCGACAATTGTAAAAGGAATTCCCATCAAATAAATCATCTTTTTTCCTAATTTTTGGCTGAGAAAATTCCAAAGAATCATCATTGATAAAGCTGTTCCTTGAACCGTGATAGCCATGCGAGTAAAATGTTCTTCAGATAACTCCATACAATGAATGACAAAATAGGGTAAAATTGCAGCAATGGTTTGTACACTTAACCAAGCACAAAGATAGATTATCATTACACAAATAAAAGGGAAATTCGTGAAAATTAACTGTAGTTTTTCCACTAAAGATAAAGATGAAGATTGATGCGTATGAGGGAGATTTTGTTGTACTCTCTGATAACGATCATAGGTTCCCCAAACACTAATAAAAATAGCAATTATGGTAATAATTCCTATAATTAATCCTAAAATCAAATATTGTTTTTTAGGCTCGTTAATCCAATTAAAAACCAGTTCAGCGAGAACTAAAGAAAAGATGCTACCCCCAATGCTAAACATAGAACGAAAACTAATCAGATTGGTTCGCTCATTATAATTTTCAGTTAATTCAGCCGACAACGCACTATAAGGTAATAAAACGGCAGTAAAAGCTCCATAAAAAATCAAAGCAATTATGGTATAATAAATGATCATAAAAGTTTGATTATTATTAGGGGGAATTGTCCATAATAAAACACAACTTAACCCTAAAGGAATTGAACCAAAAATCATCCAAGGATAACGACGACCCCAACGAGAACGAGTGCGATCGCTTAACCAACCAATCAAGGGATCATTGATCGCATCCCAAGTTTTTCCTATCATCAGAATCACACCAGCAACCCCAGGATTTAAGCCGGCAATATTCGTCAAAAAAAAGAGAAAAAAGAACACTAAAATATTGCTGGGAAGAGAACCACTCAACTCACCAATACCATAGGTTAACTTGGTTGAAAAATTTAGTGTGGGTTGAGAATTAAATTTTTGATCAAATGACATTTTTTGTTGTAAACCAACCAATAAATTTAAGTATAGATAAAAGCCTGATGAAAGAGAGAGTCATCAAACTTAACAAAATAAACCTTAAGAATAAACCGAGTCACTCAAAGCAATCTGCTACAATAAATATTCCACGCCCCTCAAAAAACCGTGCGTTTGATTAGGTCAATTAATGCCAACGCCTATGCTAAATCCTAATTTAGAAGCAATTGAACTCAACAAAGAAGAAATTGAGAGATACTCTCGTCATATTATCTTGCCAGAAGTGGGGCTAGACGGTCAAAAACGTTTAAAAGCTGCCAGTGTCCTTTGTATTGGAACTGGGGGTTTAGGTTCTCCCCTTTTACTATATCTAGCTGCTGCCGGTATTGGACGCATTGGAATTGTTGATTTTGATATCGTTGACAGTTCCAACTTACAGCGTCAAATTATCCACGGAACATCCTGGGTGGGTAAACCTAAGATACAATCAGCAAAAAATCGAATTTTAGAGATAAATCCTGCTTGTCAAGTAGATTTATACGAAACCCGTCTTTCCTCGGAAAACGCAATCAAGATCATGGAACCTTATGATGTGATCGTTGATGGAACCGATAATTTTCCCACTCGTTACCTTACCAATGATGCTTGTGTGTTGTTGAATAAACCCAACGTCTATGGGTCAATTTTCCGCTTTGAAGGTCAAGCAACGGTATTTAACTATGAAGGAGGTCCCAACTACCGTGATTTATATCCCGAACCTCCCCCACCAGGAATGGTTCCCTCCTGTGCAGAAGGGGGTGTACTAGGGGTATTACCCGGTATTATCGGCACCATTCAAGCCACCGAAACCATTAAGATTATTTTAGGGGCAAAAAATACCCTCAGTGGGCGTTTGTTGCTTTATAATGCCTGGGATATGACCTTTAGGGAGTTGAAGTTGCGTCCTAATCCAGAACCGCCTGTCATCGAGGAGTTAGTGGACTATGAGCAGTTTTGTGGTATTCCTCAAGCACAAGCTGCTGAAACCCAAGAAAAAGCAGCGATACCTGAAATTAGCGTCACAGAATTAAAAGACCTAATGGATCATGGGGCAGATGCGTTTGTCTTAATTGATGTGCGTAACGTCAATGAATACGAAATTGCTCGCATTCCTGGAGCAGTATTGGTCCCATTACCTGAGATCGAGCAAGGAGAAGGGGTTGACAAGGTTAAAGAATTGGCTAAAAAGCATCGTTTAATTGCCCATTGTAAGATGGGAGGGCGATCAGCCAAAGCCTTAAAAATCCTGCAAGAAGCGGGAATTGAAGGAACGAATGTTAAAGGAGGGATCACTGCTTGGAGTCAAGAAGTTGACCCCAATGTGCCTCAATACTAATCTCATTCTTACAAAAAAGCGATCGTCTTTGTTGAACCAAAGGCGATCGCTTTTTTGTGTCTGGGAGACACTCTTACTGTTGCGCAACAGTTAGAAATCAATTTTCAAGGGGATAATAGAGAAAAATCTTCCTTGTTTCAAGCCTCCAACTTGAGGGATCGGTAATTCTAAATTCTACATTCTGATTAATGCGTAGTGCTATATTACTGAAGCGCAATAGTTAGAGAGCAATGATGCTGTGGGAGACACTATTACTGTTGCGCAACAGTAAAAAGCTGCTTACTAATCATTTTGAAGATTTTTAGCTGTTTGTCCAAAGAGGATTTTTCGACTCTCTTGGGTAACAGTTGGACGAGATTGAAAGGGTTGTGCTTTTTCGTAAGCTTGTTTGACCCCTGGACGTTGCTGCATCGTTTCAAACCATCTTTTCAAATGAGGAAAGTCATCTAATTTTTGCTGCTGTCTTTCATAAGGAACGATCCAAGGATAGCAGGCCATATCAGCAAGAGAATAGTCTTGGGCAATATATTCACCCTTTTCTAATTGTCCATTTAAAACACCATAAAGTCGATTCGTTTCCTTAACATAGCGATCAATGGCATAGGGAATTTTTTCAGGTGCATATTGACTAAAATGGTGATTTTGTCCTGCCATTGGACCGAGTCCTCCTACTTGCCAAAATAACCATTCAAGAACCGTTTTTTGTTGTCGTATATCAGTGGGAAGAAATTGACCCGTTTTCATACCCAAATACCATAAAATAGCCCCTGATTCAAACACGGAAATAGGGTCTTCTCCCTGATTAGGTGAATAGTCAATAATAGCCGGCATTCTATTATTAGGAGAAATTTTGAGAAAATCAGGCTTAAATTGATCCCCTGCTGCAATATTAACAGGAATAATTTTATATTCGAGTTGAGATTCTTCGAGAAAAATAGTCACTTTATGACCATTAGGGGTTGGCCAATAATAAAGTTCAATCATGGTGTTTTTGGTCTATTATTTATGAATAAGATTTTAATAATTATAGCAGTTTCTAATATAAGTCCATGAAATTAACACAGTTATCAGAAACCGCACTTTATTTTAAATTTGCGCATTCTAAATTCTAAATTTCTTAACCATCTAAGTCCCCTTCCATGACAATAGAAATAGCCGACTTAGCATTATCTCTAAATTCTTGAATATTGACCTTTCCTAATAACCAAATCGCAAATATCATGCCGATTCCTTGAATAACAAAAACTAAGCCATAGGCAAAAACAGGAACCGTAAATAGCATTTTGCCAAAATTTAACACCGTTCCACCTAAAACCGTAGAAAGTCCTCTGGCCATTGCTTGAGCTAATCCCCAAGCTCCAATAAAGGTTCCGGCGGTTTCTGCTACCGTTAAATCTAACATTAAACTGGTGGCTCCGGCTGTAATCATTCCTGATGCTAACCCAAAAAACAGTAACCCTGACTTGAGTAAACTTTGACTCTCTAAACTTCCTGCTAATACTAATAAACTAAAACAAGCAACAGCTAAAATGCAACCTAGTTTCGTGGTGCGTTGTTTTCCAAGACGGGGAACCACAAAGAAACCAGTTGAAGCGATACCAAACAGGGTTCCTGTTCCAAAAAAGGCATTTAATTGCGTTGTTTCAGAAATACACATTCCAAACACCTCACCCCCGTATGGTTCCATGACTGCATCCTGCATAAATAAACTGAGGGTTAAGATCAAAATAAAACTAAAAAAGAGTCCAGTTTGACGACTTGCGGTTAATACATTTAAGGCATCTTTTAAACCAATTTGATCCTCCCGTTGTACCGTCTGCGCTCGCATGGCAAAACGGGAATAACGAGACTCTACCCCCCAAGTAGAGAGGAAACACATCAGCAAAACCACCGCCGGCATAATCATGAATACCGGGTTAACAGTGGTTTGTAGCGTCGGAATATTGGCCATTTTAGCCGTTTGGGTAGGGTCGTAGGATAGAATGTCCGTTCCACAGATTTCAGGGGTATTCAGCAATTGGGAACTGACAATCGCTCCTACCACAATACCCACCATTAACATAGACCAGACAATAGCGATTAACTGCGATCGATTATCATCATCAGAAACATCCACTAATAAAGCTGCAAAAGGGGTAGAACTCATGCTTAAGGCTAACCCATAACAGGCAAAAACCAACCCCAGAAAAATTGCCCAACCGTAAGTCATCCAACTCCACTGGGTTGCTTGGATACTACGTCCCAGTTGCCAAACTACCTGTAAAGCAACAAAGGAAAGGGTCGTAAATAAAATTGCCCCCATCCAGACATAACCACTACGATGATAGCCTTTGATGGGTTTAGTGTCTGAGAGTTGTCCAAACCACACTCGCGCCGGACTGACGAACTGATACATGGCGATCGCTGTTGCTGCGATCCAAGGGAGTACCGTTAATTCATCTATCATAATTCGGTTGATGACTCCCAAGGTTAACAGAGACATAATCCCTAATCCCATTTGGAATAAACCCAAGCGAAACATGGTCAGTAGTTTAATTTTGGGTAACGGTTTTATGGGTTGGGAGTTAGCAGTGGGAGAAATATCGTTAATGGTCATTTTATGTTTATTGTTGCGCTATTTAATCTCTAGAGAGGTTTTTCAGCCTTGAAGGCTTGATTTTTTTCCCATATCCAACACCATAAAAGTGTTGGTATAGTATAAGCTCCTTGGGGAACTTCTCGCAGGGAAGCTAAACGGTTCAACTTTTTCCTTTGGGATTATATCTTAAGATATCTATAGTTTACCAAAAATTCCTTAATGGATTGAGTGAAGATCACAAGTGACAATCTGATGACTATAAGTTATAAAAGAGTTAATTTATTAATTTTTAACAAAATTAAGTATGCATCAAGTGAACCCAAAAATCTTGAAAAAACACATTTCTTATTCCCCATATTGGTAAGTTGATTATGAGCGAAAAGTCGTTGAGGGTTAATCTTAAGCAGCAGACATGGCAAAAACTACAACAATATTGTCAAGCGTCTGGAAAGGTTGAATCAGAAGTTATAGAAGAATTAATTACCTCACGTGATCCTTCTTTGATTTTAGAAAACGAGGATCAATTTCAACAATTTCGGCGATTTTCTCAAACCCTTCCTGTTCCCATTATTTTACTAAGAACCCCCACAGGAAAAATTGAATATGCTAACAATAAAGCCCTTTCGATCTTAGGATTTAATCTCGAAACCCTATCAAGCTTATCGATTTTAGATTTATGTGAAGAGATTGCTATTAAACAAAAATTAAATAGGCAATTCACACAGGGTAATTTTAGCAAAAATTATGAACTAAAATTACGTAAAGAAAATAACCAGTATTTATATGCCAGCATTTTTATTCAACCGCTACCATCCCTGGAAAACATGATGATTATTTCTTGGTGTGATCTTACCCTTCGCCATGAAATTGAAGAAGAATTAAAAGAAAAAAAGAGGTTTTTACAACTGGTTTTGGATAATATTCCTCAATTAATTTTTTGGAAAGATACTAACTCAGTCTTTGTAGGATGCAATCGTTTATGGGCAAAAGCATCAGGAATGAAAGACCCCAAAGAAGTTGGAGGAAAGACAGATGATGAAATTTATAATGACCCTAATAATAAACATTTAGATCCTCCTAAAAATAATCTTGATTATTATCGTCAACAGGATCTTCGTGTTCTAAGAACTGGAGAACCTGAATTAAATTTTGTCGAACATAAACGTAACCAAGAGGGTGAAGAAGTTTGGTACAACACGAATAAAATACCTATCAAAGATGCTGATGAAAACATTGTTGGTGTGATGGGAACCATTGAAAATATTACCGAGCGAAAATTAGTAGAACGGGATTTATTTCAAGAAAAAGAACTCGCAAAAGTTACCTTAAAATGCATTGGCGAAGCTTTCATTGCTACCAATACTCAAGGAATAATTAAAGAATTTAATCCGATGGCAGAACAATTAACTGGATGGACTGCTCAAGAAGCAATAGAAAATCCCATTTCTACTATTTTTCAATTAATAGATGAAGAGGGGAATAAACAAGAAAATCCTCTTTATCCAGTGTTAAAAAATGGTCAGAGTGAAAAAGAAATATTCGTGGGAACCTTAGTTGCTAAAGATAAAGAACAGTATAAAATTGATATGATTATTACCCCTATTCTTGACCAAGAATCGCAAATTTTAGGAGCTGTTTTAATCTTTCGTGACATCACTGCATTTTCAAAAATAACTGCCCAATTATCCTGGGATGCGACTCATGATACCCTAACAGGATTAGTCAATCAACAAGAATTTAAAAAACAATTAAGTCTTGCTTTAGAAAGCTCTAAAAATGAAAATATTGAGCATAGTTTATGTTATTTAGATTTGGATCGATTTAAGATTGTTAATGATAGTTGTGGTCATGCAGCCGGAGATGAATTGCTCCAACAAATTACTTATTTATTACAAGAAAGAATACGCAATAGTGATGTTTTAGCTCGCTTAGGGGGAGACGAATTTGCTTTATTATTAAAAGGATGTTCTCTAGAAAAAGCAGAAATAATTGCTAATATGTTGAGACAATTAGTGAAAGAGTTTAGGTTTACTTGCGATAATAAGTTTTTTCCAATTGGTGTTAGCATTGGTATTGTTCCTATTAATAATGAAACCACCACCGCTTCTGCTCTACTTCGTGCAGCAGATCGTGCTTGTTATAAGGCTAAAGATCAGGGAAGAAACAGAGTTTATATTTATCAAGCTGATGATTTTAAAGATAGCGAATCATTGGGTCAAAATCAATGGATTAAGAAATTAAATGCAGCACTAACAGAAGATGATTTTTATCTTTATTCTCAAAAAATTCTCCCTCTTCAATCCTCTACAAAAGTACACTATGAAATTTTATTAAGATTAGCCGACAGTTCAGGAAATTTGATCGCACCGTTAGCTTTTATTCCTACGGCTGAACGGTATAATTTAATGGCAGAAATTGATCAATGGGTGATTAAAAACTTTTTAAAAACTTATCATAAAAATGAGCAAAAACCATCTTTAAATCATATCTATATGATTAATTTATCTGCCATCAGCTTGAAAAATGAACAGCTTATTGACTTTATAGAGGAACAGTTATCTTATTATAGTGTTAACCCTCAAATCTTATGTTTTGAAATTAGAGAAACCTTGGCGATTTCTAACCTAACTCAAACTATTAAGTTCATTGAATCCATTAAAAAGCTAGGTTGTTCTGTTGCTATTGATAATTTTGGTAGTGGAATTACTTCTTTGTCTTATCTAAAATATTGGGCCGTTGATTATTTAAAAATTGATGAAAATTTTATTCAAAATTTAACTCAAGATGAAGTTAATTATGCAGTAGTTGATTGTTTTCATCGTATTAGCAACGTCATGAATATGGAAACCATTGCTGAATGTGTTGAACATCAACAAACCCTAGATATTTTGCAAAGAATAGGAATTGATTATGCTCAAGGATTTGCCATTGAATCACCTATCCCCTTATCATTTTAATGGCAATCTATTAGTTATGAATATAGCAGAGTAGTAGGAAATTTGTTATATTTTTAATAATATAACCATGATTAATCATGCTTCGCTGTTTATGGTACATTTTAACTTTATTACCATCAGTTTAACTCTAATTTTAGTTACTAACCCTCTCGAAGCATTGGCCAAAATTTTAACTCAACCTAAATCTAGTGTAGAAAAAAAAGAGATTAATTTTCTCGTTCAAACTCCTTCTGAAGAGGAAATTGACGCTATGGAAAAGTGTTCTTTAAACCCTCCAGATGAACCTTCTATTTCTTCGACAACTTCTTTATTTTACTTACAAGTTGAAGAGAAAATCATTCATATTACAATTACAGGAAATACAGCGTTTAGCAAACAGGATATTATTCAGCTTCCAACCATAGAAACGCTAATTAGTAATAATCAAAGAAAAAACATTGATTTAGAAACCTTTAATCAACTGTATACGACCTTAGCAAATGAGATTACCGACTATTATTTGAGTCAAGGATATATTACCTCTAAAGCTGTGATCGAACCCTTAGAAACCCTTGAAGAAAATCAAGAAGCTCAGATTATTATTATAGAAGGTAAATTAGCAGAAATAAAGATAAAAGGAAGAAAAAAATTACTTCTATCCTATATTTGCGATCGCCTAATTTCAGCCATTACCTCACCTTTAAATATTATTGAATTAGAAAAACAGTTAAGACTCCTTTCTTTAAACCCTATTTTTGATAGTATTGATGCCAACCTTCAACCATCAGGAAAACCAGGATTAACCATTATAGTAGTAACAGTAAAAGAAAGCGATACTTGGCAGTTTGGCATAGGAATTGACAATTTTTCTCCCCCTAGCATTGGCTCAGATCGCACTGGAACTTTTTTAGAAAATAATAACTTAACTGGACGAGGAGATAGACTATCCGTTGCTTATTATCGCTCAACAACTGATGGCGGAAATACCCTGGATACTATCTATAAAATTCCCTTAAATACAGACGAAGGAAGCTTACAAATTCGATTTATTCCGACTTGGACAAGGGTAACACAAGCTCCCTTAGATGAGTTTAATATTACAGGGGAAAAACAAATTTATGAAATCAGTTTTCGTCAACCCTTATGGCGTAATTTATCCGATGAATTTGCCTTATCTATTGGCTTTCATTATCAAAATGGACAAACCTTATTAAACGGAGAATTAGCGCCGATTGAGAATGCTAGAAATCGCTCCACGATTTTACAATTTGGACAAGATTATGTCAAAAGGGATCAGCAAGGACTCTGGTTTTTACAGTCTCAAATTAATTGGGGACTTGATTTATTTGATGCAACCATTACATCAGATTCAACCCCAGATAGTCGCTTTTTGAGTTGGTTATTTCAGGGACAAAGACTACAAAGATGGAATGAAAATTATCTGATGATTATTCGAGGAGAATTACAATTAACTCCCGATTCATTATTACCTGATCAATGGTTTATTATAGGAGGAGGTCAGTCAGTGCGAGGGTATCGACAAAACATTAGATTTGGAGATAATGGAGTGCGTTTATCTATAGAAAATCGTCTGAAAATTATCAAAAATAACGACAATCAATCTACCATTGAAATTGCCCCTTTTCTTGATATGGGAGGGGTTTGGTTTACCTCTGAAAATGATAATTCACCCCGTAAAAAGTTTCTCATGGGGACAGGATTAGGTTTAATTTGGAATAATGTTGCTACCATTGAAGGGTTAACCCTTCGCTTAGATTATGGTATCCCTTTAATTCCTTTACCTCATCTCGGTAATAATCTCCAAGAAGATGGCTTCTATTTTCAGATTAATTACTATCCGTAGGAATTGAGAATTGAGAACTGAGAATTGAGAATTAAACACCAACAAAATCTATGAAGCAAACAATGAAAAATTTAGAATTTAGAATTGAATAGGAATAAAATCCATGAAATAAAAAATAAAAAATTTAGAATGGAGAATGGAGAATTAAACAGCAACAATGTCTATCAAACAAGCAATGAAAAATTTAGAATTTAGAATTTAGAATTGAATAGGAACAAAATCCATGAAACAAAAAATAAAAAATTTAGAATGGAGAATTAAACAGTAACAATGTCTATCAAACAAGCAATAAAATTAATAATACTTTCCCTATTTGTGACCGAAATAATCAACAGTCATTCTACCTTAGCACAATCAATTCTTCCGGCTAATGATGGGACAGGAACCATAGTGGAGCAAAAGGGAAATCAGTTTTATATACAAGGAGGAAGTCTCTCAGCAGATGAACAAAATCTTTTCCATAGTTTAGAAAAATTTGGACTAGATGTTAACCAAATCGCTAACTTTTTAAGCCATCCTCAAATTCGCAATATTTTAACGAGAATTGTTGGTGGTGAGCCATCCTTAATTAATGGATTAATTTCCATAACAGGCAGTAATGCTAATCTATTCTTAATGAATCCCAACGGCATTATTTTCGGTCCCAATGTACAACTTAATTTACCGGCTGATTTTACCGCCACCACTGCTACAGGAATCGGCTTTAATAACAATCATTGGTTTAATGCTTTTGGAGAGAATAACTATCCGTTATTAATGGGAGATCCCTCACAATTTGCCTTTGATTTAGCCCAAGGGGGAAGTATTATTAATACAGGGAATTTAAGCATACAAGAAGGTCATAACTTAACCCTAATCGCAGAGAATATTATTAATACAGGAACCATCAACGTTCCAGGGGGAAATCTGACCATTGCAGCCATTCCAGGAACTAACCGTATTAGAATTTCTCAGCCAGGCAACTTAGTTAGTTTAGAAATTATTGCTCCCAGACAAACCAACTCGCAACGATTAGAAATTAAGCCCCAAGATTTACCCACCTTACTCACCCAAGGCAGTCAAACCCTAAATTTAAACATTACAACCAATACTACTCCAGGAACCATTATTACATCAGGAAGCTTAAACACCGTTTCTCCTAGCCAAGTTGGGGGAAATGTGACCCTAGTCGGCGATCGCATTGGCATGATCAACGGTAATATTGACGCTTCAGGAAACAACGGAGGGGGTAGGATTAGAATTGGGGGAGATTATCGAGGACAAGACACCATCCCAACAGCGCAACGGACCCTAATTGACTCCAACTCAACCCTTCGCAGCGATGGGATCAATCAAGGAAACGGCGGTTTAATTACAGTTTTTGCAGAAGAGATCACAGGATTTTACGGAAAAATTAGTAGTCAAGGGGGAGCTTTTTCAGGAAACGGAGGGTTAGTGGAAATTTCAGCCCAGCAAAACCTAATTTTTCGAGGAGATGTCGATACAACTGCCGTAAATGGTGAATTTGGCACCTTATTACTCGATCCGGTAGAGATTATTATCAAGGATGGAGTTGGAGATGGGGCAACCGATGGAACCGATACCTTTGCCGGCAATAATAGTGGCCAAGTGGGACAGATTTTAGACAATACCAATGTGATCGATACTGCTCCAACCATGATTTTCGAGTCAGAATTAGAAGGATTATCAGGAGATACCAATATTATCCTCGAAGCCTCCAACAATATCATCATTGAAGACTTATCAGACAACGCTCTCAATTTTCAACCCGGCGGAGGCAGTATTATCTTTAGGATTAATACAGATGCATTTCAAGTGGGTAGCTTTGAGATGAGTCCCGATGACACGATTATTGCTCCAGGAAGAGACTTAATCATCGAACGTATTGGCAACAACTTAGAGATGTCCGGTTGTAGGGAATCATCTGCCAATTGTCAAATTATTTTAGGGAATATAGACACATCCTTTCCCAGTGGTGGGGGTTCCGTTCGTATCACCGCTCAAGGTAACACAGAAGATATCTTTCCTAATATTGAGGTGGGAACCATCAATACCTCATCTAGCAACGGACTTGGAGGAGAGATTACCATTGAAACCTTAGCCACCAATGGGGAGATCGCAGGAACCGTCACCATTGCTGACATTCCTTTTAATCTCAATAACTTCGATCAGTTTACCCAGGAGATTCTTAATACTCAGGGAGTCAATGAAGCCGCATTGATTAATATTAATGGGATTGAACTGGACTTCAACCCCACTCCTCCACCTCCTATTCAACCTCCAAGTCCCCCAGTTACTCAACCTCCAAGTCCCCCAGTTACTCAACCTCCAAGTTCCTCAGTTACTCAACCTCCAAGTTCCTCAGTTACCCAACCTCAAACTACTCCACCTCCTATTCAACCTCAAACTACTCCACCTCCTATTCAACCTCAAACTCTCCCATTTACCGTTCTTCAGGTGTCACCCCTAGAAGAAGTCAGTCCCGAAACCATAGCGATTACCAGGAACTTGAATAATAGCTATACTGTTTCCAATCAAGTTAATAATAATAGCCTTGAAGGAACAACCTCCACAGGGACCCAAGATACTGATGTCACCACCTTCAACAAAGTTGAAGGAAACTTCACCACAGACTTCGTCAACTATTTAGGGATTGAACCCGTTCCTGATGTTACTCTGCAAGAAATTCAAGGGCAACTACAACAGGCCCAACAAGTCACCAATCTCAAACCCGGCTTAATTTATATCTTTTTCCAGTCCCCAGAGCAGTCCCTATGGGAGTTTAGTTCTCAAGACAAGCGATCGCCAGATGAAACCTCTCCTCAAGACTCCTTAGGGTTAATGTTAGTCACAGCATCAGGAAAAATTGTTCGTCAGTCCCTTACCAACGTCACTCGTCAGCAAGTTCTCTCAACTGTAAGTGAATTTCAACAAACCGTAACCAACCCCCGTCGTCCCAGTGCCTATCGTCAACCGGCTCAACAACTGTATCAATGGTTTATACAACCCTTAGAAGACGACTTACAAGCAGCAGAAATTGATACTTTGGTGTTTTTGGTGGAAGGGGGGTTAAGATCGGTTCCTATGGCGGCTCTTTATGATGGTTCACAGTTTTTAATTGAACGCTACAACATGGGGATCATGCCCAGTTTCGCTTTAACAGATACTCGCTATGAAGACATGACCAAGCAAAAAGTTTTGGCCATGGGAGCCTCAGAATTTAACGAACTTAATCCCCTTCCTGCGGTTCCTTTAGAATTATCCGTGATTGCCGATCGCTTATGGCAAGGTAATGCTTTTCTCAATCAAAAATTCACCTTAAATAATTTAAAACAGGCCCATCAATCCGGTGAATTTGGTATCATCCATTTAGCCACTCATGCCAATTTTGAACCAGGAAAATTAGGTAATTCTTATATTCAATTATGGCAAAGTCGATTGAGTTTAGAACAGTTAAAAAAACTGGATTTTGGTGATCCGCAAGTGCAATTACTGGTTTTAAGTGCTTGTCGTACTGCCCTAGGGGATAAAGAGGCAGAATTAGGATTTGCAGGGGCGGCAGTTTTAGCCAGTGTAAAAACGGTTTTAGGGAGTCTTTGGGAAGTCAATGATCAAGGAACCTTAGGGTTAATGACGAGCTTCTACGAACAGTTACAAAAAGTTCCTCTTAAAGCTAAAGCCATACGAGAGGCTCAATTAAGTTTATTGCGGGGGGAAGTGTATATCAAAAATGGAGAATTAGTGACTCAAAATAATCGTTTACCTTTGCTTTCTCCTCTGAATAAAATAGAGGATGAATCCTTCACTCATCCTTATTTTTGGAGTGCATTTACTTTAATTGGTAGTCCTTGGTAAGGGGAAGAATGGAGAATGGAGAATGGAAAATTTAGAATTTGTTTTTGTAACGAGACATCAATCCTCGTTACAAAAACTTTTGGCGTTTATAACGCTAGGTTTGATACTCTATTATCTCGATAATTATAATTCCTAATCAAGCTTTATTTCCTAGCAATAACCCACACTGCATGGACAACACCAAGAATATAAAACCCGAAAATAGTTAACAATAAATTAATCCAAAAATCTTTACCTAAACCCACTTGTAGAAAAACACCAAGGGGAGGCAAGATAATAGCGCAGATAATTCTAATTGCATCATTCATAAGATATATTCCCTAATGACTTCACACTATATTATAACTCTTTGAACGAGGTAGCAACACAAGGGCTTAGGTCTTAATAATATTAAGCCCCTACATAAACAATTTATTTTCTGTTTTCTGTGAACTAAAAGTATTTCTTTTTTTATAATTTTGGAAAATAATTAATAACTTAGGTGGAGAATCTCAGTTCCGTAAACTCGTTTTGTCTGAGGTGGCGTAGTTTTTTTAGCTAGGCGATCGCACTTCTAAAGGAAAAGCGATCGTTTTCCTACAATAGTTATCAAATAAGTTTTATTTATTCAGTTATTAAAAAAAGTTTATTAAATCTTTTTCTCAGCCAATTCATAACATTACTATCATCTTCTTCTTGACTAATTAATCCCATTTCTCTTAATTGTTGTTGACGTTGGCTTAGTTCTTCTTGATGTTTACTTAATTCTTCAAAAATCACTTCAGCAAAATTAGATTGTTCTTGTAATAGGGTTTTAAATCGAATTTTATCAATAACAAACAATTTAGTTTTCTCTAAGGTTTTAACCGATGCTGTCCTAGGAATTCCTAAAATCAAGGCTAATTCTCCGAAAATATCTCCCGCCTTTAAAGTTACTAAATGTTTGTTTATTTTGGGAACAAAAATATCGACTGAACCGGATAAAATAATATAAAAAGAATCTCCTGGATCTCCTTCATTAAATAAAATTTTATCCCTATCTAATTTTTTTTGATATCCCATTTCAATTAACTGACGAAGTTCTAGGGGATCTAAATTTGAAAAATAGGGATTTTTTTTGAGAATATCACGAACTGAAATAGCTGAATAACTAGCGGATTCTTCATTAAAAAGGTTAGAAAATTTTGTCTTTTTGCTAATAGAAACTGGCAGAGAAAAATCTTGATCAGTAATGGCAATTTGTTGAGTGGGAAAGATAACATTGATTCCATATTCTTTCAAATTATGCTCGATAGCATAGTTAATACTATTAATCGTAAAATCTTCATTTTTAATTTCATCAATCCAAACTTGTAATTCAAACTCACAATAAGCAGTATTAATTTGCTTAAATACTAATTTCGGGGAGGGATGACTTTTCACAGAGGATTCATTATGAACGGTATTTAAAACAATTTCTGTAAATAAAACAAAATCGATATTTTTGCCAACTTTTAAAGGAATTTTAGTTCGGTTAACTGTTTTATTATAACTCCAGTTAAGAATGGGATAAGTGACTAAATAACTATTAGGAATAATCAAAAATCCAGAATCTTTAGTTTTAATAACAGTAAAAAGTAAAGATATTTTTTCAACGGTTCCTCGTAGATCAGCAAACTCTTGGCGAGGACCAAATTGAATAAAATCATTAACTTTGATGGCTCTTCCTAATAATAAAATTAAACCACTTACAAAATCTCTTAAAATGGTTTGCAAGCCAAATCCGATGCCAATACCTAAACCACCAGCAACCACTGCCAAAGACTGTAAATTAAATCCAGAAGCTTGTAAAAAAATAAGACTACCTATGGTTATAAAAAAGTAAAAAATAAGGGTAGAAAACGCTTCTCGATGTCCCGGTTCAACTTGTAATTTTTTAAATAACCAATGTTGAAAGATAAATTTAATTAGACGAGCAATGATAAAAACTAGAATTATACTACCTGTGATCCGTATAATCCAAATAATAGAAATAGATTGGTTTAAAATGGTGAGAATCGGATAATTTAAAATAGAATAAAATACTTTAAAGAGAGAAGACATTATAAAGTAGTCAGAAGTTAGAAAAAAACAGCATGGAGTTTGAGACTGCTCCAGACTAAAACTGTCAATTAGAATTGAGAATTTAGAATTTAGAATTAACAAAATGTTTATTGATGGTTAGAATCCTCAACTATAAATTATACTTCTGTGCGATAGCGCGCCCTATGCAGTGAGAAACTTCTGACTTCATTCAAGTAGTCGGACATAAATAAAGCGAACTGTCTGAAGAAATGTAAATGACTGGAGAACCCCTCCTTCTCTGCTTCCTCTGACCCCCCTGTCCCCCGTGCTTAACCAACACAATTAAATGTATCTCATTTTTAATATTCTAGTGAAATTTTCCTCACCTTTCCTATGAACCGGGTGAACCTTCCTAAAGTGAGATCAAATCCGCTTTTGAGAAATGATTCATCATGTTTGAACCCAATGTATTAGAAAATCGTCCTATTGATCCTCATGCTTTTGATCTCAACCAAGAAGCGATCGCCCCTACATCTCTTTTAGGACTTGATACCGCTTCAACCCAACCGACGCAGTTACTAGGATCTGAATATGTCAGCAAACAGATACAAAACCCTCTAGAAACCCAATTTCTTAAAGGTGAAGAGATTTTAAACCAGTCTCCTGAAGCAGAAATGGTTAACAACTCATTTAAAGGACTGTTTCGTTCTGTCTCTTCCAACCTTCGTCACCATCATTCTAACTTTCAAGACAAACTGAACAGTCTTATTGAAGACTATTCTAGTAACTCCCAAGACATAGATGAGTTAACAGGAGTCTCGGCTAATTTTAGCACTCAATCCGTTGGCCCCGATGTCAAAATTACCAGTCTTACCACTCCAAACACCGTTTATGCAGGAGATTTTATCCGACTTGACTATACCATCACCAATGAAGGGAATGCTGATGTAGATAGTTCTTGGGGATGGAGTCAAACGAAGTTTTATCTTTCTACTGATACCACCCTTGATGCTGCTGATACTTATCTAACCAATGATTATAATTATGATTGGAATTTGTCGGCCGGTGAATCAAATGCAGACTATGTTTATCTTAGCCTCAATCAAAATTTAGAAGCAGGAAACTACTATCTTTTAGCCCAAGCAGATGCCAATAATGAGATTAATGAGAGCAATGAATACAATAACATCACCTATCAACAAATTACCGTTGGAGGAACCCCTGAACCCGATTTAATTATTAGTAATCTATCTGGGGACAATACCATTGAAGCAGGGAACTATCTTTGGTTGGACTACACAGTGACGAATCAAGGTAATGGTAGTTCTGATTGGAGTCAAACTCATTTCTATCTTTCCACTGATACCACCCTCGATGGAACAGATACCTATCTCGATAGTTCTTATAGTTGGAGTTTATCCTCCGGTGGGTCAAAGGAAGGATTTGCTTTCCTCGATATTGATCGGGATTTAGCAGGTGGGGACTACTATATCTTAGCCCAAGCAGATGCCAATAATGAGGTCAGCGAGAGCAATGAGAATAATAACCTTGCCTATCATCAACTTACCGTTACCCAAGCGAGATTAGCTGATTTAACCGTCAGTAACATTGCCGTTGGTGATTCCATTATGGCTGGTTCTTATATTGATATTAGCTACACCATAAACAATCTAGGTAATTTGGATATTGACTTGTATAATGTCAATGTAATCAATGTAACCCCCTATCTTTCCACCGATGCAATACTGGATAGTTCTGATTTCAAGTTCACCACAGACTTTACTCTGGGTCCTCTTCAAGCAGATGGTTCAATGACAGTATCCCATGAGGTTTATCTTGATGTCATGGAATCAGGCACTTATTATCTCTTTCTTAAAGCAGATGATATCAATTTTATGGAGGAATGGAACGAAGAGAATAATACCGCTTACATCACCCTTGATATTAATCCTTCCGTTGATGGTTATAGTATCTATTCCGGTTATGGTTTAGTGGATGCTGCGGCCGCCGTTGCTGAAGCTGTTAACCAGCCGACTTTTGCAGATGTTCCTGACTTAGGGGGTAATTATTGGGGTGCCGATTTAGTCAACGCGCCTGAAGTCTGGAACGCTGGTTACACTGGAGACGGTGTGGTAGTAGCGGTACTGGATACCGGGGTTGATCATAACCACGAAGACTTAAAAGACAACATCTGGACAAACTGGGGTGAAATAGCAGGGGATGGTATCGATAACGATGGCAATGGTTATATTGATGATGTCTACGGTTGGGACTTCACTTCTGATAGTAATCATACCTTAGATATTCAAGGCCATGGCACTCACGTTGCAGGAACCATTGCCGCAGCTAATAATGGAATTGGAGTCACAGGAATTGCCTACAATGCTGAAATTATGCCCGTTCAAGTCTTGAATGATAGCGGTAGCGGCTCTCTCGATGGTATTGTCGAAGGGATTCGTTATGCGGTGGATAATGGGGCCGATGTCATTAATATGAGTTTAGGTTCGGGTATTTGGGGTGCTGCTTTATACCGAAGTCTCTTGGAAGCTGAATATGGAGCGGCCTTACAATATGCCAGTGATAATAATGTTGTTGTGGTCATGTCTGCGGGTAATGATGGTGCTTCTGGGGTATTTAACTATCCTGGGGCCTTAGCTCATACTTGGGGTTTAGCTGTGGGTGCTGTAGATGAAAATAACAAAATGGCTGATTTTTCTAACCGTTCCGGTGAAGACAAATTAGCTTATGTTACCGCTCCGGGGGTTGAAGTTCTTTCTACTACTCCCAATAATAACTATGAGAGCGATGGTTATAGTGGCACCTCTATGGCCGCTCCTCATGTAGCCGGAGTGGTTGCTTTAATGTTAGAAGCGAACCCTCATCTCACAGAAGCTCAAGTACGTCAAATTGTCACAGGAACTGCCGAAAATACTCAATATAGTTAATAGCAATTTCTGTTAGTCTGGCGACACATTTCTGTTGTAGGGGTCAACGGCCGTTGACCCCTACAATGGCCGTTGACCCCTACAATATGAACATCTGTAGTCTAAGTTGATGAAAATGGTATTAATTTCTTCCAATGTCAATACATTTTAAAAGTACAAAAAAAACATGAGTTGCTGGCGAAACTCAGTAATCTCGATTAGCCATCATGATAGTTGAATAAGCGTAACTATTTGAACTATCCCAGCAGATCCCAGGAATACAAAAGCTAACCAATGCCAGAATTGGTTGAAAGTACTTTCAGCGATCAGCCCCTCTACTAAGCCTCCCAAAGTCAAAAAGAGAATTGTCAACAAAGCTGGGTAAAGACCGTACACATGAATCATTGCAATGATATAGAAAAAGATAGCAATGCCAAAAACTACTAAGATACCCCATGGAATTGGAAATACGGGCTGACCTCCTCCCAAAAACTTAGGAGTAATGAAGGTTGATCTAGGGACTCTAGGGCTAATATGCACCCAGAGGATTGCGAGAACCACAATTATCAAAGGCCAAGGCGCAACAATTGAAAAAACTCTAAAATCCCACTTTTCAATACCGAAAACTCCGACAACAAACATGATTGCCGCAATAGTTTGATAGGCAAACAATAACTTGTAAGCAACCTCCCGTAATCTTTGGTTGTTAAACATCGCTCGGTCAGTTGGCTGGTCTTCAAAAGGAGCTATCTGCCAACCTTCATACTCATGCATAACAATGGGTGAAAAGCCCGCCAGCATTTGAAAAATAGGAGCCATTATCAGCAAAAACATTGAAGCAACTTGTGCTTCAGGAGGATATTTGTAGAGGGCATAGGCTACTCCTGTTTGAGTTAAAAATAAAGCATAGTGAAATAGTTCAACGATAGACAAGAATATTGGTTGGGCAAAGCGAAGAATTGCTTGTTTTGGAACTGGGTATTGCCAAACCCACCCTGGCAGAGGGTAAATATCAGGTACATCAGGCCCTACAACAATCGGAGAATTTTGTTTTTTTTTCATTATTATTATTTAAGGAAGGTAAACCTGCACGATGATTAAATGTATCACATTTGGGTACTTTGATTTTTTTATCGTCAAGTACTTCAAATTAATCTAGCTAATATTGACAATATTCAACGAACAAGAAAAAGAAGGATTTTAACATTCTTTTAACTCCTGAAGAAGTTAGAATACAAAAATGCTAGTCGTTAGATAGTATAACTTTCCTTATTAAGACTTCATTAAATTTATATCTGGGACTGTTAACTTAAGTAAAGTCATTATTAACTGAATCAAAAGATTAGGAAAAGTTCCTAAAAATTGAGACACAAATCCTGAACTCTTCAGTAGAATCTGACTAGCTCTGCTTTTAAAGAGACGAAATTTTGTAGCAAAGTCAACACTTTGCTAGCAACAAAATCTGTTTAATAAAGTGATAGGATGCCATGACAGAATCGGTTCTAACAGGACAAATAACCTCCCCAAGCGATCGCTCCACCGTCCAGAAATGGATGAGGCTTCTCGTCTGGAAAATAGCCATTGCCACCCTGCTATTAATGGCAGTAGGCAGTGCCACTAGAGTCATGAATGCAGGGTTAGCTTGTCCAGACTGGCCCCTGTGTTACGGTCAACTCGTTCCCACTCAACAGATGAACCTGCAAGTCTTCTTAGAGTGGTTTCATCGTTTGGATGCCTCCCTGATTGGTTTGAGTACCCTCGCCTTAGTGACACTCTCTTGGTGGTTTCGCAAAGAACTCCCTAAGTGGTTACCTTGGGCATCCCTTGGTGCATTGGGATTAATTCTCTTCCAAGGAATCTTAGGGGGACTAACCGTTACCCAAATGTTGCGCTTTGATATTGTGACTGCCCATTTAGGAACCGCCTTACTCTTTTTGGCAACATTAGTGGTCATTGCTCTGTGTCTCACTCCCTATCAAGGGACAACCACCGCCAAAAAACTGCGCTGGGTAAGTCTGAGTGCTGCCATTTTGGTTTATATCCAATGCTTATTAGGGGGGTTAGTGGGTTCCCGTTGGGCGTTGCATCAATGCTTCGGAGGTTCTCAACTTTGCGCTGTGATGAATAGTCATATTATCGGAGTGGTCCCCGCCACCCTAGGAACATTAACCGTTGTCTTCATGGCTTGGCGAACTCCTGCCCTTCATCCCACTCTCAGAAAACTAGCTTGGGTTGTCGGAGGTGTTGTTCTCTTACAGGTGCTTTTGGGAGTTGCCACATTTTACCTACATTTACAAGTAGAACCCTTAACCGTAACTCATCATACTGTTGGGGCTGCTTTATTTGCAACCTTAGTGGCGTTGACCACTTTAGCCATGCGAGATGGGAATAGTTATGCAGAAGGCAAAAGCTAGTTGTTTTGATACTTTCCCTTTACCATTTCCCAGTGCATAGCACTACAACTGATCAATTAATAGAATTTGGTGTGAATTAATGATTGGGACTGATGTTGTCCGTCGGAACGAGAACGTTTTACAAGTGGTTAGAAGTTACTATCAACTAACCAAACCGAGGATCATTCCTCTGTTACTTATTACCACTGCTGCCTCGATGTGGATCGCTTCAGGAGGCGAGGTGGACTCTTTTAAACTGTTTATTACCTTATTGGGAGGAACCTTAGCGGCCGCCTCAGCACAGGTGATGAACTGTATCTATGATCGAGATATTGACTATGAAATGTTACGAACTCGGGGCCGGCCCATTCCTTCTGGCCGAGTTCAATCACGTCATGCCCTTATTTTTGCCATTATTTTAGGGGTTCTCTCCTTTAGTCTCTTTCTCATCTATATCAACCTTCTGAGTGGCTTATTAGCCATGTCTGGCATTGTTTTCTATATGCTAGTTTATACCCACTTTCTCAAACGCAATAGTCCTCAAAATATTGTTATTGGTGGGGCTGCCGGTTCCATTCCTCCCTTGGTGGGTTGGGCGGCAGTTACAGGAGATTTAAGTTGGGCCCCTTGGATCTTATTTGCCATTATTTTCCTTTGGACTCCCCCTCATTTTTGGGCCTTAGCTTTGATGATCAAAGATGACTATGCTCAGGTTAACGTTCCCATGATGCCTGTAGTGGAAGGAGAAGAATCAACAGTGCGTCAAATTTGGTGGTATACCCTATTAGTGATTCCTTGCACGTTCTTATTGGTCTATCCTGTGGGGGTTTCTGGTTGGCTTTATGGTAGCATTGCCTTGATTTTAGGCTTTATGTTTATCAAGAAAACATGGTTATTGAAACAAGCTCCCTTGGATAAAGATAAAGCTCGATCGCTCTTTAAGTTTTCTATCCTTTACCTCATGTTGTTATGTACCGCAATGGTGGTGGATAGTTTACCTATTACCCATCAAGTGATGACAGCGATGGGAGACAATTTTGTCACCCTTGTCTCCTGTTTCTTCCCTATTGCTTGAATGAAGTCAGAAATTCCTCACTGCGTAGGGTGCGCTATCGCACAGAAGTTTAATTTATAGTTGAGGAATCTAACCATCAACTAAAATTAAGCGGATGTTTTATTAGATTTCGGTCTGCATTCATGAGGGACTGGGGGCGGAACTATTTCCGCCCTTTAAAAGTCGGGTTCTCATCTAAAATGTTAGTTATATCAAGAGAATTTATAGATGGGTACTTCTGCCGACATTTTGTTAAATTTAATTTAGGGGTTTAATGGTATTAAACCCTTTCTTAGGTTTCATGCTTTTTTTGAAGAAAACCCTATCAGTTAAGTAGTAATCACTAATTTTCGGCAGCTTCATCTCCTCATTATTGTAAAAATACTGATAATTACTGACGTTTTCTGCATAAGTTTTTGGGAAAATTATAAGTAGAAAAAATAGAGTGATTTCCCCAGGATTAAGCTTATGCGCAAAATATTAGTTGTCGATGATATGAAAGCTGAGTTAGACCTCATCAGCCAATATTTAATGAAAGCAGGTTATACCGTTGTTACTGCCAACGATGGTAAAGAAGCATTAGAGAAAGTGATTGATAATCAACCCGACGCTATTTTAACAGATTGGATGATGCCCAATATGGGAGGGTTGGATCTCTGTCGTCAACTGAAGAAAAAACCCGAAACCGCAGCGATTCCTGTGATTGCTTGTACTGCAAAAAATCGTGACGTTGATAAAATGTGGGCTAGGAGACAAGGGGTTAAAGGGTATGTGGTTAAACCCTGTACCAAAGAAGACATTATTAGTGCCTTACAAGCTGCTATGGCCTAACCAGGGCCTGTTTTTAGGGGTTAGATGTTACGGATCTATCAATCTTTCACGACCCCTTTGATGTTTTTAATTGATGCTGTCTCTTACCGAAAAAAAGGGTTCCAAACCCCCTCTTTCAAGGGGATGAAAAGCGGTCGAGGGATGGCGAGGTCTCCTCACCATATCCAATGGAGCAAGAGAAGAAAAATTTTCCTTGTTTGAAGCCTCCAACTTGAGGGGTCGGTAATTTTAAATTCTACATTCTACATTCTGATTGACCTATTATGTCAACCACCCAAACAACGTCCCTTGCGAGATTACAAGAACTCCTTCCTCAACTGTTTGAAACCCCCCAAGTAGAAGGAGAACCCTATTTGCGTTGTCAACTAACCCCAGAAATGAGTGGGTTAGTGTCTATGGAATTTATCCAAGAATCCTTATTAGTTCCTGGGGAACAGATTACTTTTATTCCTAATATGCCATCTTTTGTGATGGGTTTAATGACTTCACGGGATCGGGTTTTTTTTGTCATTGATTTCCCTCATTTGATGGGGTTGTCATCCCCTTGTCCTTTGTTACAAACCTATCAAATGATTGTGCTTCGTATCTCCCCTTTGATGTCTCAACCCACTAACCCTGATCAAGAATTGTTTTTAGGGTTAGTCGTTCCTCGCATTCAAGGAGTAATACGAGTGATGTCTCAAGAGAAGGAAGCCTTCCCAAGAGATTTTTCTAAGAATCTTTTACCCTTTATTCAAGGAACCGTCAACGTAGGAGACAACGCCTTACCTATATTTAATCTAGTTGCCATTATGGAGCAAGTTCAAGGGCTTTAATATTAATTTCAACATCTAAAATTTCAGTCTATTACCACTTCTGTAGAAACGTTATAGATAACGTTTCTACAGATAAGACATTTATTTTTTAATCATCAAATTTATGAAAACTCACGAAAAATTACTTAATTCAGGAGCAGAGAATTCTTCTGAAAAAGAGGATAATCCTACCTCAAAATTAAAGCAAAATGCTCCCTTATTCCCAGACAAAAAGCAACAAAATAGCCAAAACGGAACCACTCTCCGTCGTCGTTTATTAACAACTATTTTACCAACGGTATTAATTCCCTTGACTGTTGCTAGTACCATTGGGATCAATATTGTTAACAGTGATAAAAAGTACCAAACCCTCGAAGATGTCGAAAAAACAGTGGTAACAACCACTATTTTAACCAAAAAGTTTCTGGATAATGCTTTAAATACTAACGAGTTATTAGCAGGAAGTCCTTTTGTCATTGAAAATTTACAAAGAGGAAAGGAAAAAGCAGAGGATTTGGGATTATTAGAAAAACCCATTGAGCAAGTAGAAACACAGTTTGCTGATAATAAATTACTAACGCCTAACCCCACACTCAATAATTATCTAGAAATTATTGCTGAAAACAATGATCTCGCTGAGATTATTTTAACGGAACGCAATGGCTTTAATGTGGCTTATAATGTCCCCACCTCGGACTTTGTACAAAGTGATGAAGACTGGTGGCAAATCGGCAAAAAACAGGGGGCAACCATACTCAAAGCAGAATTTGACCAATCAACTCAGGCCAATGTTTTGGAACTGGTTAACTCCGTTAAAGATCCCCAAACAGGGGAATTATTAGGGATTTCAAAAATTGCCGTTTCTATGGAAAAATTCAATGAAAACCTAGGATTTAGCATCGGACTCGGTCTTTTAAACTCCCAAACCCTACAAATTATTAATGCAGAAGACGGAAGCGTCTTGGATACCTTTTCCACAGAAGGAGTCGCTGATTTCCAAGCCATCATCGGTGGAGAAGCAGTAGTCCAAGCCGTTCAACTGTTCTCCGAAGCAGTCAATAATAAGACTCCTACAGAAGAAGCGATCGCCCCTGTTTTAGAGACTTTAGAAAGGCAACCCGGTATTACCAATGTTGCCTTTGAAGGGGAGGAATCAGATGAGGAGGAAGTGGGTTTAGTGAGGGAACGAAACATCCTTAGTTTTGAGTTTGAGGGCAAACATTTCTTTCTTAAAGCCATTCCTGATACCAAGTTTGTCGTTGTTTCATCCGTTGAAAAAGCAGAAATTGCCGCCCAAGGACGGAAACTCGCCACCGTTTTTGCCATAACGGCCTTACTTTTAGGGAGTGTGGCCACTGGAATCATTATTCTCCTAGCCCAAAAATTGTCCGAACCCTTAGCTAACTTGGTAACCAAAGCGCAACAAGCAGCAGAAGGGGACTTAGATGTAGAGGCCCCCTTAGAAGGTACTCAAGAAACTCGAATTCTAGGAGATAGCTTTAACAACTTAGTGAGTAAGGTTAGAGGACTTGTGGAAACACAAGTTACTATTGCGCAACAGAAAGAACAGGAAAAACAACAACTGGAATTAGAAATTTATGAACTCTTAGAGGAACTACAAGACGCAGTAGACGGGGATCTTACGGTTCGCGCTAGTTTAACCTCTATGGAGATGAGTACCGTTGCGGACTTATTTAACGCCATGATTGACAGTCTTCGAGATATTGCGATTCAGGTGAAAAACTCTAGTGCTAGGGTAAGTAACGCTTTAGGAGAAGATAAACAGTCCATTCAACAGTTAGCCCAACAAGCGCATCAAGAAGCAGAAGCCACCATGAAAACCTTGGGTTCCGTAGATGAGATGTCCCGGTTTATTAAAGCAGTGGCTAGAAATGCTCACCAAGCTGCCATTCTTGCCAATGATACCTATGGGGTCACCCAAGAAGGAGCAAAAGCGATGGATGAAACGGTAAATAGTATTGTCAGTTTAAAGACAACGATTGCCCAAACCGCCCAGAAAATGAAGCAATTAGAAAAATCCTCACAAAAGATTTCTCAGGTTGTCTCCTTAATTGAAGAAATGACCTTAAAAACTAATCTTTTAGCCATTAATGCCGGACGTTCCGGGGAAGAGGGAGAAGGGTTTGCCATTTTCGGGGAACAACTGGCCTTGTTAGCGGAACAATCTGCGATCGCCACCAGAGAAATTGCTAATCTTGTCAGTAATATTCAACGAGAAACCCAAGAAGTGGCTTATAACATGACTTTAGGGACGACTCAAGTGAGTGAGACAACCCAATTAGTAGAAGTGACAACCAGCCAACTCGAACAAGTATTAGACCGTTCTCGTAGCATTAAGGACTTGATGCAATCTATTTCTGAAGCGACAGTTTTCCAAACAGAAACAGCGCAAACGGTTACGGAGTTAATGGAAGAAATTGCTCAATATTCTAAACAACGGTTAGTTGCCTCGGAAACCGTCGCCTATTCCATGGAAGAAACCGCCCAGGTTGCCCAAGAATTAGAGGCCACCGTTGAACAGTTCAAAGTTGATCAATAACTCATTAACCTTCATTTTTTAAGACAGGACTTAAGGAACCATGACTCAATCATCTATAGAAGGTAACCCAGACTCTATTGTTATCCAAGAGGGATCGCCTGATTCCAAAGCCAAAATGCTGTCTCCGGGGCAGCGATCGCTCAATATTCCCTTGCTTCAAAGCTTACGGTTTCGTATTCCTTTATTAGTATTGCTTGGGGCTATTCCGCCAATGTTAATGGGGATTAACTATGCTAGTTATCGCGCTAGTGAAATTATTCAAACCAATGCCCAAGAAAAGCTGGCCAACCAAACTCAAGCATTGACAGAAAA
The DNA here is from genome assembly GCA_051439445.1 of Crocosphaera sp. Classification (GTDB taxonomy): domain Bacteria; phylum Cyanobacteriota; class Cyanobacteriia; order Cyanobacteriales; family Microcystaceae; genus Crocosphaera. Next base: position 23,558 of record JBFRWG010000208.1, on the reverse strand, counting down.
CGTCGCTCGGTGGAAAACCATGAACGTTTTAGCATTGCAAAATTTGAGCAGATTACCCAGTATTGTTAGTTTAGAGACTAAACAGCAGAAACCACTCCTAGAAGAATTTGTCAAATCTTATGATCATCTCTACCTAGCTAGTACCATCGGGCTTGACGGCATCAATATTGCTCGCAATGATAATCAGCCTTTCAAAGACTATAGCTCACGACATTATTTTAAGGGAGCCAAAGCTGGCAATGATATTACTTGGCAATCTCTAATCAGTAAAACCAATCAAAAACCAGCCGTTTGTTTCTCTACACCCATTCGTCAACAACAAGCAGTAGCAGCCGTTCTTCAAGCTTGTAGTAACCTAGATGCAATTGGTCAACAAGTGGGTACAGTTAAAATTGGTAAGACTGGTTACGCAATGGTTGTGGATGACAGGGGTAAATTAGTGGCTCATCCTAACTCCGCGTTAGTCACCCGTGATAGTCTGAGTGATTTTAGTGATTATCCTCCGGTTAAAGCCTTATTAGGGGGGAAACAAGGGTATCTTGATTTTACCGATGAAGAAGGGATGTCATGGATTTCTTATAGTGGCTCTTTAGACAATGGTTGGGGAGTTATTCTGGTTCAACAAAAAGCTGAAGCCTTTTTACAAAAACAACAATTTGAACAGATTGCTTGGATGATCGCCTTGATTGTTCTGAGTTTAGTGGGATTGAGTGTTTATCTGGTAGCTAATCGCATGGTCAATCCCATTATTCGTCTTACTAAAGTCTCTGGTGCTTTAAGTGCTGGGGATCTCCATCAAAAGATAGAGATCAATCGTAATGATGAAATTGGTATTTTAGCTGATTCTTTTAATACTATGGCGCAACAGTTACAAGTCTCTATTGCCAGTCTAGAACGAAAAGCAGATCAACAACGACAAGAGAAAGAACAGCTAGAAGAAGAAATTGTACAACTCCTTGGAGATGTGGGGGGTGCAATGGATGGGGATCTCACCGTTCGCGCCAGTTTAACCTCGATGGAGATGAGTACGGTAGCTGACTTATTTAATGCGATTATCGATAACCTCAAAGACATTGCTATCCAAGTAAAAACCTCCACCACTCAAGTTAGTTCATCCTTAGGAGACAATGAACAGTCCATCCAAGCTTTAGCTCGACAAGCGATTGAAGAAGCAGAAACGACCCGTCAAACCTTGGGATCGGTGGAAGAGATGTCCCAATCCATTGAAGCAGTTGCCAATAATGCTAACCAAGCAGCAACCCTAGTAGATGACACCTATACGGTGACGCAAGAAGGGGCAAAAGCGATGGATAAAACCGTAGATAGTATTTTCCAGTTACGAACAACCGTAGGGGAAACAGCGAAGAAGATGAAGCGGTTAGGAGAGTCGTCTCAAAAGATTTCTCAAGTTGTCTCCTTAATCGAAGAAATGGCACTGAAAACCAATTTATTAGCCATTAACGCCAGTGTAGAAGCCCGTCGTGCTGGGAAACAAGGGGAAGGTTTCATGATTGTTGCAGAACAAGTGGGGGCCTTGGCAGAACAGTCGGCCTCAGCTACCAAAGAGATCAGTAACATCGTTGAAGCGATTCAAGCAGAAACCCAGGAAGTCACGCAAGCGATGGAATTAGGCACGTCCCAGGTGGTAGATAGCACCCATCTCGTTGAAGCCACGAAACAACGGTTAAAGACCGTTTTAGAGCGTTCTCAGACCATTAATGAGTTGATGCAATCCATCTCTAAAGCAACAGTTTCCCAAACAGACACTTCCCGTATTGTAACCGAACTGATGCAGCAGATTGCCCAACAGTCTCAACAACGTTCCACTGCGTCTCAAACCGTTGCCCAATCGATGCAAGAAACTGCCCAAGTTGCCCACACTTTAGAAGCGGCTGTAGAACAATTCAAAGTTAATTAATTCCCCATTATCCATTCCCCATTATCCATTCTCCATTATCCATTCCCCATTCCCCATTATCCATTCCCCATTCGACCTTCTTCCCATGGATCAAGAACAACAAGTCCGTCTTAATTTTCTCGATGAAGCCCACGATTGCTATGATTCGATTGAATCAGTGTTATTAGGGTTAAGGACCTCGTATGAGGTGACTCAACAATTGGATCTTGCCCTGCGATCGGCTCACTCTGTTAAAGGAGGAGCCGGAATGATGGGCTTTACGACACTCTCTCAAGTGGCCCATCGTCTCGAAGACTTCTTCAAAATTTTACGGGTTCGTCACCCTTCTAGTCCCATCACTACTGAGGTAGAAACCCTACTCTTACAAGGGGTTGATCGTCTGCGTCAGGTGAATGAATTACATCGTCAAGCAGCAGACATTGATCATGATTGGTTAGAGCAGAACGTTAACCCTATTTTTGAACAGTTACGCCACCATTTAGGGGATCTCCAGGAAGAAGATGAAAATACCTTATTTTCCCAAAATTCAGAGGATGATCCCGTCTGGTTGATGTTTGAGGAAGGAGTAGAAACCGTCTTAGATCACTTTGAGGAAACCTATCCTAACTTAGCTCCCACTCAACTCTCCCAAACTCTGGCCATCACCGCAGAACAACTATTGGTTTTTGGTCAAATGGCGGATCTTGACCCTTTTATCCAACTCTGTCAATCGATTCAACATCAAGTTACTATTGCGACATCGCAACAGTTAATCTCCTTGACGCAACAAGCGTTAACTTTATGGCGACGTTCTCACGCTTTAGTTATGCGGGGTCGTTTTGATAAACTTCCTTGTCGCTTAGAAGGATTTGTTAATAAAAACTCTAGTGCTAGGGTTTTTGAGTTCGGGGACAACAATAACGAACTGTTATCTAGAACTGAAGATGATTGGGTTGAAAACTCTAGTGCTAGGGTTTTTGAGTTCGGGGACAACAATAACGAACTATTATCTAGAGCTGAAGACGACAGTTTGCAATTATTCGGTGTAGAAGAATTAACTGATTTTACAGAGCTTCAAGATGCGATAGAACAGGCATTAGACCTATCTCCCGAAACAACCTTAAACGATTCAGACTTGGCTGAGTTGCAGAACGCCTTTAGTTTGGACACACCAGTTGTAGAGACTAAAGCTAACAACTTAGAATCGAATCATCAAACCATTCCCCAAACTCTCAACCCCCAAACCACAGGGAAAACCGTTCGGGTTCCTGTGGAGCAACTGCATCAAATTAATAGTCTCTTTGGGAAATTAGTTCTAGAGCGCAATAGTATTAACCTGCGTTTAGAGCAACTGACCGACTTTGTGACCTTGATGCGTTCTCGGATCACTCAATTAGAACAATCGAATAACCAGTTAAAAACTTGGTATGATAAAGCTTCCTTAGAAGGAATGATTTTGAGGACTCAGGAGTTAGAAACGACTCCCCTATCTACGGTATCTCCCACCCTAGAGAGTCAAAGCCAAAAATTCGATTGCCTGGAAATGGATCGCTATAGTGACCTCCATTTAATCTCTCAAGAACAAATCGAAACCATTGTACAGTTGCAAGAAGTCACCTCAGATATTGACTTGGGGTTACAAAAAATGACCCAAGTGGTTCAAGACTTCAACCAAACCACACGCTCGCTCCAGAAGAATGTTACTACTACCCAGATGCAACCCTTTGCAGAGTTGGTGAAACCCTTTCCTCGATTGGTTCGGGATCTCAGTCTTGAGTGGGGGAAAGAAGTGACCCTAAAGATTGAAGGGGAAAGCACCCTCATTGATCGCACCATGGTTGAAACCCTCGACGCTCCTTTGATGCACCTGATCCGTAATGCGTTTGCTCATGGGTTTGAAGATACCACCAGTCGGATGTTAGCAGGGAAACCTCCAGAAGGCACTATCACCCTACAAGCAGTTAACCGAGGGACTCAAACTATTATCACTGTCAAAGATGATGGTTTGGGGATTGACATTAGCAAAATTTGTCAACGTCTGCGAGAAATGGGGATAAGGGATGGAGAAATTCTTCAAATGTCTACTCAAGACCTGCTTGACTACATTTTCCAACCTGGGTTTAGTACCAGCGAAAAAGTCACCGAACTTTCGGGCCGCGGGGTAGGAATGGATGTGGTACGAAGCAATCTTGAAGACATTCGTGGGGATATTCGCGTGGAAACGGAAACAGGAAAGGGAACCACTTTTATCCTCCAAGTCCCCTTTACCCTCTCCATTTTACGGGTGATGTTAATCGAACGCTCTGGACTGATTTTTGCTGTTCCTGCTAACAGTGTTCGAGAGGTGTTTCCCTTAACGGTTGAAGGGGTGGAAGACTTTGGGGAAATCACTTGGCAAGGGGAAACCATCCCACTGTTACATCCCGAAAAAAGTCTCCAGTTTAATCGACCTCATAAACCCTTTGAAATGTCGGGTTATCCCATCATCAATAAACCCACAGCTTTGATTGTTGGCAATGATAACGCTTTAGGTGCGATTCATATCGATCGGGTTTGGAGTGAACCGGAAGTTACCATTCGGCCCATTGAAAGTCCTTTATCTTTGCCTATGGGTATCATCAGTTCCATGATGTTAGGGGATGGTCGGGTGGTTCCTTTGGTGGATCCTCTACTACTCCTAGAACAGTTTTTAGACAGGGAATCAACACCTATCTCCCCATCTTGTCAACTCTTAACCCAAGACAGGGTTAAAACGATTCTTGTGGTAGATGATTCCATTAATGTCCGTCGTTATCTGACTTTAACCCTAGAAAAAGCGGGTTATCAAGTCGAACAAGCGAAAGATGGACAAGATGCAGTGGATAAACTGGTTGCAGGACTTTCAGTTGATGGGGTTATTTGTGATATCGAAATGCCACGACTAGACGGTTATGGGGTACTCGAAGAACTGAAAACAAGGTCAGCATTTGAGTCTTTACCCATTGCTATGTTGACTTCTCGCAGTAACGATAAACACCGTAAGTTAGCCATGAATTTAGGTGCGTCTGCTTACTTTTCTAAACCTTACAACGAACAGGAATTACTGTACAGTCTCAAAACAATTTTGTAATCCTCACTATCGTTTCTCCATTCTAAATTCTAAATTCTAAATTCTAAATTCTAAATTCTTGATCATGAACAACCATTTTCAACCCATTCAACGCTTACAAAACGCTGCTGATCAAGGTAAAAGCGGTCATCTGCAAATTATAGCTAACCAGGTAACTTGGAACTTATATTTTGTGGAAGGAATGCTACAGGATGCAACCCATTCCCTACAGTCTCTAGATACCATTCATCATTATCTACTCCGTAATAATCAAACAGCGATCGCTAAACTTATCCCAACTTTAGCTAAAAATGTTCCCCCAAATCATCCGGTGATCCCTGGAATTTGTAAGCAGTTAAGAGAGCAAAATTATTTAACTGATGATGAGATGTTTATGGTGAGTACAGACTTAATCAAAGATGCTTTAGAATCTTATTTATGGTTAAGGGACGGGCAATATCATTGGTATGATTATGCTCAGAACCAATCTTCTTATCGGACAACTATTAAAGGGGATCATCTCTTAGCGATTTCTACTTTATTGGATACCCTGATGATGAGAATGAAAGCATGGAAACTACTCTCTTATGTCATCACTTCTCCTTACCAACGTCTTGTTTGTCCAAACCCTTCTTTGATACAACAAAAAATACCTTCTGGAAATCTTAACCCCACGGCCTTAGAAAAACTGGTTAAAGTTATGGAAGGAAAAACTCTGCGCAAAATTAGTCTATTTTTGAAGCAAGATGAAATAAAAGTGGCTCAATTATTACTCCCCTATTTTCAAAATAACATTCTAGAATTACAACCTCCTCAACCCCCTTTAGATCAACTTCCTTTCATTTCTTCTTTGACACCTATCCCTCAAATTAACCATCCCCAAGTTACCCTAACATCTTCTATTGAAAGTCATGAACATCCCTTACCTCAGACACAAAAACAGAAACCCTATAAAATTGTTTGTATTGATGATAGTCCAACGATTTTGGATATGATTAAAGCTTATTTAAGTGGCGAGCAATTTGAGGTTTTTACTATTGATAACCCAACTCAATCCCTTCCTTGTTTGTTTGAATGCAAACCTGATTTAATTTTACTTGATTTTTCGATGCCGGGGATTAATGGGAATAAACTTTGCCGCATCATTAAAGGAAGTTCTTGTTTCAAGAATACTCCCATCATTATGATCAGTGGTAACCAGAAAATGTTGACTCCTGAAAATATGACAGCAGCAGCAGCAACAGATTGTTTAGCTAAACCGTTTAAAAAAGAAATGTTACTACGGATGATTAATAAGCATCTGAATGAAAACACTAACATTAACCAAGCACCAGCTACAACTATTACCAAAAATAATGCTTCATCTATGGGTATTTTTCCCTCAAAAATTAATAATAAAAATATATCAACTACTCCAACTTTTGAAGATAATGTTACTAATTTGCCGAACCGACAAGGTTTTAAAAAAGATTTATCTGTTTTGCTTAAGAAAGCTCAAAATAAACACTTTTCTTTCACTCTAATATTTTTGAAAATGGATAACTTTGAAGCTATTAAAAAGCTGTTGGGTGAGACAGTTACTAATGAAATTCTCAAAGATATAACCAAACGTCTTCAAGCATCTATTAGAGCCACCGATATCTTAGCCAAATGGAATAGTAATGAATTTGTGATTCTTTTTAAAAACATGAGTAATATTTACATTGTAGAAAAAATTGCCGAGAGAATAGTTGATACTGTCAAACAAACCCCTCTTATTTTTGAATATCAATTAGCTTTAGAAATCAGTAAAGCTATTAAACTTTATCCTCAAGACAAACAAGAAATTGAACTTCTTTTAACAAAATCACCTCTCACTGTAGAATCGATGAGAAGTCAAAAAACTGTTATTTAAAGGAAAATTAGAAAAAAGTTTTGTAGGGGTTTAATCTAATAGTATTAAACCCCTACAGAATTAGGAAAATATAATTTACTTGAATTAATTTAATATTTTGATACTAACTGGAATTCTGCCCGATCGCAAGGAACCAATGGACTTAAAAGCGGTTTGAGATAAATCTAGACTACAACGACATCGATCTACAATACGCACAACAACACTTTTTCCAGTTTTGCGATTGGTCACTTTAACTTTTGTCCCAAAGGGTAAACTAGGATGAGCGGCCATCATGGCATTATTGTTAAAACGTACCCCTGATGCTGTTTTCTGTCCCTGGTAACCAGAAGCATAATAAGTTGCTGTTTGCGCCTGTCCAGGCAGGGCAGCTAACGCTATCATCAAGATAGATAATGATACTTTCTTCATGGTGTACGACTCCTCACCCTAAAATGTTCGTCTAGGCTAATATACCTAGTTATTTCTTATTTGTCTACTTGACAAATATTATTTTTTGTGGTAATAGAGCAATCAAGTTAGGAAAGAGTTACCGTTAATCCCTTTTTAAAGCATAATTTAGTTCAATGTTTAATTATTTTGCTCAAGTTGCTAAATATTCTCGATTTTCTAGCAAAAACCCTAGTATAAACAAAAATATCCTCTCTCAGTTATCTTTATTAGGGATATTCTTCCTAGTGATCCCTTCGATGATCGCTTGTAATTATCAATCTTCTTCGGTTCCCATGCAGTCTTCTATTGTCAAGGTAGATACGGTGGAAATGGTACAGCAAGGAATTGAAAAAAGCCGTCAAGGAAACTATGAAGGTGCTGTAGAAGATTTTAACCAAGTTATTGCAGAAAACCCCCAAGATATCAATGCTTATTTTAATAGAGGTTATGCTTACAGTAGTTTAGGGCAGTTTGAGCGAGCATTGGCTGATTTTACCCAAGCGTTGAAATTAGATCCCCAGATGGGTCAAGCTTATGTCAATCGGGGTAATGTTTATCTGCAATTGGGGGAAGATGAAAAGGCGATCGCTGATTATGAAAAAGCGTTAAAAATAAACCCTAATGATGCCTTTGCTCAAAATAACTTGGGACTAGCTCATCTTAACTCAGGAAGCCCCGAATTGGCAAAAATTGACTTTACCCAAGCCGTTACCCTTGATCCTTACTACGGAGAAGCTTATTATAATCGAGGGTTGGCTTTTGTGGATCTCGGGGAACCTGACAAGGCGATGGCTGATTTCCAACAAGCTGCTGATATTTGGGAAGAAATGGGAGAAAACACTGCTTCTGAGGCAGCTTTAGCGGAAATTAATGCCTTAAAAAAGGCCAAAAGACCCAGTCGTTAATAACAGTGTTTAACAATTAGCCAAAGCAAATTTTTTGTTAAAATATGCCAACTTGAACCCTTATAAAATTATGATCGAAGAGTAAAATGATACTCAATTAATTCGTTTGTTATGACTATCACTTTAAAAGTTCCCAGTATTGCTTGCGGTGGTTGCGCTGATATCATTACGAAAGCCATTGGAGGACAAAAACCAGAGGCTAAAGTTTCTGTTGATGTTGAGGCAAAAATGGTCACTGTGGAAACCGATGCTTCCACAGAAACCATTAAAGACATTATCACCGAAGCTGGTCATACGGTTGAAGATTAGACGGTTTGTAGGGTGGGTTAGACGGCTATAATTTAGGTTATAAGTATAAGATAACAGTCCGTCGTAACCCACGATTTTAGTTAAAATATTTCAGGACTAATGTTAGTAACTAAAAACACAATTAATTTTTCTAATTATCATAATATTGTACTGTTAACAGGGGCTGGTATTTCTGTTGCTTCGGGATTACCCTCTTATCGTGGAGAAAGTGGGTTATGGAATACTCTAAACCCCGATGAATGTGCGGCTCTTGCCGTCCTTGAAAGTAATCCCTCGGCAGTTTGGAAACTGTCGAGTATAGAGAGAAAAACCTTCCAGGATGCTCAACCCAATACGGCTCATATTACCTTAGCAGAATTTGAATCAAGACTCTCCCCATCCCAAAAATTCACCCTTATTACTCAGAATATTGATGGACTCCATCAACAAGCCGGTAGTCGCAACGTGATTGAGATACATGGTAATCTGTATCGTACAAAATGTAGTAATGCAGATTGTTCTTTAGAACCTTATATTGATTATTTATCCTATGAGGAAACAGTTCCTAAATGTCCTCTGTGTGACTCAGTTTTACGGCCAGATATTGTTTTATTTGGGGAGTATTTACCTGTCAAAGAAGAATGGTTAACAAAACGTGCCTTACGGGATTGTGATCTTTTTATTGCCATCGGAACATCAGGTACCGTTTCCCCTGCCTCTCAATTTGTGCGTTCAGCCGATTATTCAGGAGCAAGAACCATTTTAATTAATTTAGAACCCATGAACCCGAAAAATCCTTATTTTCAAGAGGAATATCTAGGACTCGCTGAAGAACTTGTCCCCATTTTATTCGGAAATCATGATGGAAAATAACGCTTTTTTTTGGCTACAAGATTGGTATACTTCTCAATGTAATGGGGAGTGGGAACATACTTATGGAATTGATATTAAAACTTTAGTATCATCGGTTAGTTTTGTAGGGTAGGCAAAGTTATCTAAATTGTAAGTAACTGATCTAAGTGTCGAATTTGCCCACTTATAATAATGCGATAATCTTTCTTGGTACTGCTATAGTTAATATTATTTATATTCCCCTACTTAGCCTAAGAATTTGTCCCCATTTTATTCGGAAATCATGATACAAAATAACGCTTTTTTTTGGCTACAAGATTGGTATACTTCTCAATGTAATGGGGAGTGGGAACATACTTATGGAATTGATATTAAAACTTTAGATAATCCAGGTTGGTTAATTATTATTGATTTAGTAGACACACAATTTGAAAATCATCAGTTTGATGAGGTATCAATTAAATGTTCTGATAATGATTGGATTCACTGTTTTGTTAAAAATGGGAAGTTTCAGGCAGCGGGGGGGTCTTTTAATTTGTTAGAGATTTTGAATATATTTCGAGATTGGGTTGAAGCAAAGGAATACACCTAATAAATTATTCATGACTTGGTTAAATTTAAAGTATTCATAGCTGCTTTAATTATATCAAAATAAGGCTGTTTAGTAACATCAATCTCTTGAGCTTCTTGACGATTCATGCCTAATAATCCTTTTCTTTGTCCTTGACGAATACATAAAACTTTTCCTTGAGCATTTCTAATTCTTAACTCTTTTTCCTGTGGAAAATAATGACAAATATAATCTTTCCCTTGATACATAAAAGTGTTTTTAGGTTTTATTTTAGGATAAGAAGATAAGCGCATTCCCACAATATCTAACTCTATATTGATATTACCATTCCAATGATTTTCCATCAATTTATAGGCAATATCTAATCTTTGGGGTAAGGGAAAATAAGAACCAAACCGCCAAGCGATCGCCTTCATCTCTTGACCATGATCTTGAGAAAAAACTAATTTTAAATGATTTTTGCCTACAGTTCTTTGTTCTAATAGTTTAACATTGGGAGTCCAAAAAACGGGAAAAGCATTTTCAATTCCCCAAGGTTGTAAACTATCAATATGTTTATATAGCTCATGATTTAATTCTTTAAAGTTAGCTTCTCCATCAATTTTAACTAAGGGTTTTAGATGATGAGGTTCTAATAACTGATGAGCAAAGTGACTCAATCTTGTTTTGAAATCGGTTAATTTTTTACTTTCTAAACTAAAGCCTCCTGCTGCTTTATGTCCCCCATATTTTCCTAATAAGTCATCACAATATACCAAAGAATCAAAGATATTAAATTCTTCTATTCCTCTAGCTGACCCTCTAATTTTAGTAGGATCATCCTCTTCATAAGTACCAATAAAAACAGGAACACCATAACGCTCAACTAAACGAGAAGCTACAATCCCAATAACACCATGATGCCATTTATGATGAACGACAACTAAAACTCTATCTTGTTTATAATCAATGGGAGTTTTGTTAATTAAATGAATCGCTTCTTTTTCAATTTCTTCGCATAAAGATTTACGTTTTGCATTAATTTGTTCACACTGCATTGCTCTTTCTAGAGCGATTCCTTCCTGATCTGTTGTTAATAGTTCAATAGCTGTTTGTGGATCACCAATACGTCCCACAGCATTAATTCTGGGGCCTAATTTAAAGCCAATATCATCGGGTTTTAATTGTTTCTGTTCTTCACTGACTCCTGACACTTGCATTAATGCTTGAATGCCTGTTAATTGAGAATTAGGTAACTGTTTTAAGCCCTTTTTTAACCAACGACGATTGACACCAACTAAGGGAGCTAAATCAGCAATAGTTCCCAAGGTAAATAGTTCTAGTAATGAGGAGATAATCGCTTCTTTTTTGTTAAATTCTTCCGCAAGGGTGATGGCTAAAATATAAGCAACGCCCACGCCAGCTAGGCCACTATAAGGAGAGGTTATTGACAATAATTTAGGATTTAAAATAGCATCGGCGGGGGGCAACTTTTCAGGAAGATCATGATGATCAGTAATAATAACTGTTAAGCCTAATTCTATAGCTCGTTCGATGGGATCATAAGCTGCAATACCATTGTCAACTGTTAAAACAACACCCACACCGTCTTCAGCAAACTTCTCTACAATCCTTTTATTAATACCATAACCATCCTTCATGCGGCTAGGAATTTCATAGTAAGCATTCCCTCCTAAATAATTAAAAGCCCTCAATAATAAAGCAGTGCTAGTCATACCATCTGCATCATAATCTCCACAAATTGCAATTTTTTCTCCTGTTTCAAGAGCTTCTTTTAATAATTCAATACTGGTCAACAAATCTGGAAATTCATCTAAGGGATCGGGCAAACTTTCAACATCAGGATTAATATAAATTTGAGCTAACTTAGGACTGTCGATACCTCGATTTAAAATAACTTGAGCTAGTAAAGGAGATAAACCAGTTTCCTCTACCAACTCTTTAACTTTTTCTGGGTTAGGAGAGGCAATATACCATCTTTGATCTGGTAATTTCATGCAAATGTATCCTATGATTTAAAAGGACTATTGTAACAATTATTCCCATGCCCCTCATTCAATGGTATCCTGGTCATATAGCCAAAGCCCAACGACAGCTAAAAGAGCAACTCAATCGTGTTGACGTGGTCTTTGAGGTTCTCGACGCTCGTATTCCTCTAGCTTCTCATCATCCTGATATTGCTCAATGGATAGGAGAAAAACCTAGGGTTGTGGTTTTGAATCGTATGGACATGATACCAGAATCTGTCGGCCAAGATTGGCTCAACTGGTTTATCACACAAGGTGAGACCGTTTATTGTACCAATGCAAAACAGGGTAAAGGGATTAAATCCTTAAAAAAAGCAGCCCAACAGACAGGAATACAAATGAACCAAAAAAGAAGCGATCGGGGAATGCGCCCTCGGCCCGTCAGAGCAGTAGTCATCGGTTTTCCTAATGTGGGAAAATCGGCCTTAATTAACCGTTTATTAGGGCGTAAGGTGGTGGCAAGTGCTAGAAGGGCCGGAGTGACTCGTCGCTTGCAATGGATACGGATTTCTGATAGTATCGAACTGTTAGATGCCCCTGGAATCATTCCTGCTAAGTTAGATAACCAAACAAATGCGATTAAATTAGCTATTTGTGAGGATATCGGAGAAGCTGCTTACGATAATCAACACATTGGTGCAGCTTTGGTTGACCTATTAGTTGAGTTAAATTTTGAGAGTATTCTAGCATCTCGCTATCAAGTTGCTCCCTTAGATATGACAGGGGAAGAGTATATTGAATGTTTAGGAAACACTCGCTATCAAGGAGATAAAGAACGAGCAACCATGCAGCTATTGAATGATTTTAGGAAAGGAATCATGGGTAAAATCCCTTTAGAAGTTCCCAGTTTTTCTGACGTAAATAATTAGTTTTTTAAGGGTTGAGTCCATGAAAGAATTCGAGAATAAAATCGCTCTTGTCACCGGTGCCACCTCTGGGATTGGTAGAGCAACTGCTATGACTTTTGCTAAAGAAGGGGCTAAAGTTGTGGTGGCATCTCGTCGTCAAAAAGAAGGGGAAGAAACGGTAAAATTAATTGAACAAATGGGAGGAGAAAGTATCTTTATTGCCACTGATGTTACTCAAGAAAACTCAGTGAGAAACTTAATTCAAAAAATAGTAGAGGTTTATGGAAAATTAGATTATGCTTTTAATAATTCAGGGGTTGCTCTGGGAAATCCTTTAGTAGAAGAAACAGAAGAGAATTATTATAAAGTGTTTGATGTTAATGTTAAGGGTGTTTTCTTTTGTTTAAAGTATGAATTGGAACAAATGTTGAAACAAGGAGAAGGAAGTATTGTTAATTGTGCCTCTATTTTAGGGTTAGTTGGTTTGGCTCCTCTTTCTCTTTATACATCGAGTAAACACGCAGTATTAGGACTAACAAAAACAGCAGCTTTAGAAGTAGCAGAATCAAATATTAGGGTCAATGCTGTTTGTCCTGGAGTCATTAAAACAGAAATGGCAGAGCCTTTTTTTGAGATACCTTTCTTTAAAGAATTTATCAAAAACCATCCCATAGGACGAGTTGGTACCCCTGAAGAAGTGGCCAATGCTGTTATTTTTCTCTGTTCTAATAAAGCAAGTTTCATGACAGGAGAAAATATTGTTATCGATGGTGGATTTATAGCACAATAAACTTAAGAATAAAAGGGAGTCAAAAATACAATGAAAATTGCTTGAGGTTCTGATAGTGATGGATTTAATCTTAAACAAACAGTTAAGAATCATATTATTAATAAATGGTTAGAAATTGAAGATATAGGGGTTCAAGACGCTGATGAAGAAACCCCTTATTATGAAATCGCCACTAAAGTAGCAAAACGAGTTGCTACACAACAAGTAGATCAAGGAATTTTGGTCTGTGGTACAGGTATGGGGATGGCTATTATTGCTAATAAATGTCCAGGAATTTATGCAGCAGTTTGTGAAACCATTGAAGCAGCAGAGATGTCCCGTTCCCTTAATAATATTAACATTTTAATGTTGGGCGAATTACTAACAACGCCTCACTTCGCTAAAAAAATTATTGATGTTTGGTTGACGACAGAATTTACCAAAGGTTGGAAACCATCAACTCAAGAATGGTTACATCAGTCTATGAAAGACATTGAACAAATAGAAAACCAACAATTTGTCAGCCATAAATAATTTATCAGACAATAATTATATAATAATACTGCAAAACAGATTAGTTCTTAATATTATACCAAATCCGATTTTCAAAACCTCTTTATAGTTTTGCTCTACCTCCTCCCACAGTTCCCACCCTCCTAAACCTCCTAAACTCCCAAGATAAGAGGGGTATCTAAAGCGGATTCCGTATTACTACCCATCCAGATCACAGTCAAGCAATGATCCCTAACACAGCAGTTTGGACCCACTTAGGTAGATAATTAAAGTAACCTCTTAAAAAACTGAAAAATCATGCAAACCATACAATTAATTAAAACTGTTTACCCGAACTTTGAGAATTCTAAAGATAATCCAGAAAGCTATTATTTATTAAGATTCATGGAAAATTATATCTTTGAGTTAAATGAAGAAGATGTATTTGTTTTTAACTAATTTTATAGCAGTATGAAGAAACATTATAACATTACTGTAAGGTGGGCATTGTCCACCTTACAAGCTTTTTTCATTAATTAATACTTACTCTGTGTCGTTGAGAGCAAATCATATTAAATAAACCTAAAGAAAAGCCAACTAAACCAGATTCATCGCTTAAACTGAAGCTGGAACTATATCAATAAAAACGAGAAACCAATTGTCAAGAAAGCGTAACTAAAGCTATCTAATTGCACCTCAGAATAGTATATGCTGGCCTTAATGGCAGGACCCATTAAAGTTGAAGGAAATGGAAAAAGTCATAGCCTTAGATAGAGTGGATATTGGCTTTTTTCCTTAAATAAAGAGTCGAAGTATAGGGTTCTAAGCACAAATCCCTGTTTAGGTCAAACTTTGAGGGATTAGAAAGTCTGATACTTTTTGCGGTCGGGCAGCCCGTGTTCTGGATAGAAACCAGAAAACATAAAAAGCTTGTGGAGTCGGTCTGACGGGGGTATCCCCCCTAATCCCCTTTACTAAGGGGGGAATTAAAGGGGGGATTGCCTAGTTAAGAGGCAACCTGAAAGAAGCAAGAATCTCCCGTTACAATCTGTGATTTAACGCGAGAGTGTCAAAGAAAAGTTTGCATAGCTCACTCAGGATTAGTTTATGAGTACCTTAACGCCTAAAGTCAACAAGAACGCAACCGTCGACAAGACTAACATTAAAATCGAAGATGATCGCACAGGAATGAACAAAGAAACCCTCAAACGGGCATTCTTGGATCATCTTTTTTATATTCAAGGGGTAAATCGGTCCCAAGCATCCCTACGGGATTATTATATGGCCTTGTCGTATACTGTCCGCGATCGTTTGTTGCATCGCTTCTTAAAAACCATCGAAACCTACAAAAAAGAAGAAGTTAAGATAGTTTCCTATTTTTCGGCTGAGTTTCTCATGGGTCGTCATTTAGGCAATAACCTAGTCAACCTAGGGATGTATGACACCATGAAAGAAGTCATGGAAGAGATGGAGATTGACTTTGATGATATTATCGAACAAGAACCCGATCCAGGCTTAGGAAATGGAGGTTTAGGTCGTCTAGCTGCTTGTTTTCTCGACTCCTTAGCTTCTTTAGCTATGCCGGCCATTGGTTATGGTATCCGTTACGAGTTTGGTATTTTCCATCAAACCATCCAAGACGGTTGGCAAATAGAGATTCCAGATAACTGGTTAAGGTTTAATAATCCTTGGGAAATCGCCCGTCCTGATGAAGCGGTAGAGATTCAGTTAGGGGGACACACCGAAAAAACCCATGATGATAATGGTAACCTCAAAACTTTTTGGGTAAGTAATCGCACCATCTTAGCCATTCCTTACGATACACCGGTTCCTGGCTATAAAACCAACACTGTCAACCCCTTAAGACTGTGGAAAGCAGAAGCGAGTGAGTCCTTTAACTTTGAAGCTTTCAACGCAGGACATTATGATCGTGCGGTAGAAGAAAAGATGGATGCAGAAACCATCTCCAAAGTTCTCTATCCTAACGATAATACTCCAGCTGGACGACAATTACGCCTAGCGCAACAATATTTCTTTGTTTCTGCTTCCTTGCAAGACTTAATTCGTATTCACCTGCGTAACCATCCCAACTTAGATCAGTTTGCTGAAAAAGTTGCGGTGCAACTCAACGATACTCACCCAGCAGTAGCAGTAGCTGAGTTAATGCGCTTATTAATGGACAAACATAATTATAGTTGGGACAAAGCTTGGGAAATCACCACCAATGCTCTAGCTTATACTAACCATACCTTAATGCCAGAAGCCTTAGAACGCTGGCCTGTGAGCTTGTTTGGTAGTTTACTGCCCAGACATCTTGAAATCATCTATGAATTAAATTATCGCTTCTTAGAGAATGTTCGCACTTGGTTCCCTGGGGATGATAATTTAATCACCCATCTTTCTTTAATCCAAGAAGGAGAAGACAAATCCATCCGCATGGCTAACTTAGCTTGTTTGGGTTCCCATGCAATCAATGGAGTAGCAGCATTACACACCCAGTTACTCAAACAAGACACCCTCAAGCATTTTGCCAAACTCTGGCCAGAAAAATTCTACAACAAAACCAATGGTGTCACCCCTCGTCGTTGGATCTTATTAAGTAACCCTAAACTCTCCGCTTTAATTACCGAAAAAATTGGGGATGGTTGGTCAAAGAACCTAGATGAGATGCGCAAACTCGAAAAATTTGCGGATGATGCCACTTTCCGTAAACAATGGCGAGATATTAAACAGCAGAATAAGCAGAGTTTAGCCGATTATCTTCTCAAATATCGTAACATCCAGATTGATCCCAACACCATGTTTGATGTGCAGGTGAAGCGTATTCATGAATACAAACGGCAACATTTAATGGTGCTTGAGATCATTACTCTCTACAACCGCATCAAACAAAACCCCGACGGTGACTATGTTTCTCGGACCTTCCTCTTCGGTGGTAAAGCGGCCCCTGGTTACTTCATGGCCAAATTAATTATTAAGTTAATCAATGCAGTGGCCGATGTGGTTAACAATGATCCTGATGTTCGGGGACGCTTAAAAGTGGTGTTTATGCCCAACTTTAATGTCTCTTTAGGTCAACGGGTTTATCCTGCGGCTGATTTATCAGAACAGATTTCCACTGCCGGTAAGGAAGCGTCTGGAACCGGTAACATGAAGTTTGCTATGAATGGGGCCTTAACGATTGGTACTTTGGACGGGGCGAATATTGAGATTCGTGAAGAGGCACACCCAGAAAACTTCTTCTTGTTCGGGTTAACGGCCCACGAAGTGTCTGATCGCAAGGCCCAGGGCTATTCTCCCAGCGAGTGTTATCATAACAACGGTAACTTAAAGGGTGTCATTGATCGCATTTCTAGCGGTTACTTTAGTCATGGCAACTGTGAGTTATTCCAGCCTATTGTGGATCAGTTAATGAATGATGATCCTTATATGTTGATGGCAGACTATCAAGCTTATGTGGACTGTCAAGATGCAGTCAGTCAAGCGTATCGGGATCAGGACAACTGGACAAGAATGTCCATTCTCAATTCTGCCAGAATGGGTAAATTCTCCTCTGATCGTACCATTGCTGAATATTGCCAAGAAATTTGGGATGTTAAATCGGTGGAGATCAAGATTGAAGAATATAATCCTAATGGGGCTAATAACTAGGATTTAGATAGGTTTTGACCCCATTATCTTCAAAAAATTAGGGTTAGGCAAAGCAAAAACGCCTAACCCTCTTTTTTTAACTCAAATTATAACAGGTTATAACCTGTTATAATTTGGCATTAATCAACTTATGTGTTTTCTTTTTCAGAAGATTGAAGATTTTTTCTTAATTTGCGACTTGAACCTAAGCCAAGAAGGCCAAGGGCGAGTAAGCTAATAGCAGAACTCGGTTCAGGGACAGCAACATAAGGTTTAATATCCAAGGCGTTGAGTTCATCATCATTATCGAGTCCAATATCTAGATTATCAGCATAAAGCCCGAATTTTCTACCACCAGTCTCCTCAAAGGTTTGACTAAAATTAGTATAGAAAACATCACCAGGCTGCAAGTTTAATAATGCTAAGGTTGGTGAACCGGCTTGCAGAGAGAATAATGCTTCATCTACCCCTGGATCAAGAAAACCGTTAGGAATATTAATGCCTGGTCGTTCATCGGAAAGCACCAGCGCATCCAAAACATCACCAGGTAGAAGATCGATATCGGCTACCCCATTAGCATAGATACCAAAAAACCCAGGGCCTGGAGAGACGAGAATATCGTCAGCACTAACATCGGTATCTCCGCTTGGAGTATAGACCGGAATCGGACCCCCTTGAGCAATGGTTGTCAGACCGATAGATCCTGATAAAGCATCTAAGCTAAAAAAGGCATTTTTTTCGCTATCACTAAAGTCTGATGGATCGGTACGAGGAGAATCGACTGCCCCATCAATACCGGGTACAGCCGGATCAACTGATTCATCTACAATATCAACGCCCCAAAAAGGATCACCTGTATCCGCTTCTTCAAAACCATCTAAATCATCTTCAAACGGTTGTGTTGGTGAGTCTACTTCCTCACCAGGTGCGTGTAAACCCAGTTCTAGTTCATCCCGATAGAGTTCATTTAAGTTAGGAGACGCTGGTTTAATGATCTGATCGGCTGCAATATGCTCGGCAACATAACTGCCAATCATAGCAAACTCAATACTCTTATAGATATCCCCAGCAGCTTCATCCCCTACGAAGGAATCAGGTATATCATGAGGAGAAACTGTCGATTCAAAATAAACATCCGTTCCAACTAAACCATCGGCCTCTGGATCGACAGAAAATTGCAACACATTACCACTATCTTTACCATAAGACAGAGAGATAACGTTATCTACTGGAGTTAACCCAAAGCTTCCCGGCCCAAAACCTGCATGGATAGCTGGATTAGTAAAACAAGGCTCAGGGAGAGTGAGGAAAAAATTCCCTGTACAAGCTCCTCCAGCAACACGGCCAATACCTAAAGAAGCAGACATCCGATCAATATTAGTTGTATTAGGCGGTGCGCCCAGGGGAAAACCGGCTGACTGAAATATCTCTCCTTCTGTTGGCACACCAAGTCCGAATAAATCCAACACATCATTGGGGAAAGTATTAATCCCTTCTGCTACATTCGGGGTCGGAGAAGTTACCCCATTGACCGTAAAAGAAATGGGAAGAGGAAGAGGAGGATCGTGAGGTGGATCAGGGGGAACCGCTAAAGCGTTAAACTGAACCCCTAAAGAGCTAAATAAAATGGTTGCGCCCGCAAAGACGGGTTTGATTAGAGAACAATTTTTGACCATAATTGGTGCAATACTCCTCAAAAAAATCTGTTTGCCAATTATGCTAAGTGGGAGTACGCATTTTTTCAAGGTAATCCAGAATACCGTTGTAGAACAATTAATAAGTGTTATTATTTAAGTATGAAAACTTACTATACTAAATAAAAGAGAATTTTAGTTAAAGTGAGATAATTAGCGTTTTTCTTATGTTTTTACCAAAATTCATGGCATTATTATTGATAAATATTATAAATAGTTGATAATTATTCTTCATGCTTAAAATCAAGGTTTAATTAAGTAAGAAAAATTAATACTTTGCCGATCTTTAAGCTCAAATCTCTAAATGGCGATCGCCCGAAAATGCTCAAGCTTCAAGTTTCCTGAGGAGAAGGGAATTTTTTGTCAGTGTATGGAGACAATCGGGAACGAGACCTTTGGTTTAACGTCCATCTATCTAGGCTGAGATCCCTGATTTAAACTAGGACGATCAATGACAGGTTAAAATGAGCTAGTTACAATTAATTAATGAACTGTGTGATATTCTCAACTTAGCTAAGGATTTTAACTAGCCGTCCATTGTTCCTCAATTAGGGAATTCAACATTAATAGACAACTTTAAATTTTTTCGGGTCGCTGTTATCATTATGAATCGTTTATCTGGTGTTTTTCAATTTTTATTAGGCTTTTTCCTAGGGATTATTCTCTTGGTTGGAGGAACTGCTTCTTTAGCCTATGTGGTCTTTTCTCGGATGTCTGCTAATCCAGAAAGACCTACGTTTGCCGAGGAGAAACCTCCAGAAGAAACAGCAAAAACGGAAACGGATGCAACGGCTAAACAAAAAACCTCCTCCCAGTCAGTTGAAGAAGTTGCCGTTAGAGAAACCGTGACGGAAAAGGAAAAAGAAGACTTGCCCAATGGAGCTTATCGGGCAAAAGTGACTTGGTCGACCGGTTTGAGTCTGCGATCGCAACCCGACTCAGGGGCCGAAAGAATTGGCGGGGTAGAATACAATTCTGAGTTAATTGTACTCAAAACAAGTGCCGATGGCGATTGGCAGCAAGTTCGTTTACCAGGAAGTCAACAAAAGGGTTGGGTTAAGGCCGGAAATGTAGCCAAAGTCGAACAATAATAATCGAAGTAGGGTGGGCAAATCAGAGCAGTCTCTGATCTATTTATAATTTAGAAACCTTTGCCCATCTTTTTGTGTTAATTAATAATTATTTTGCATATAGTCCATAATCACTGCTTCAATAATAGGAACAGTCACAGAATTTCCTAATTGTTTGTAAGCAGCAGTATCATCAGGATGTAACTTAAAACTATCAGGTAAACCTTGCAACCTTGCACATTCTCTGGGAGTCAGTCTTCGAGGTTTATTGTTAACGATAATACCTAGTCTGTGAGCATCAGCACTGGTTAAGGTAATTGAAATACTATTAGGATCTAAAAATTTAAATACTTCAAAAGACAAATTTCCACAAACTGGACCATATTTCCCTGACTCTTCTTTAAGATAACCTTTGGCTAATAAACTTGTAATGATTTGGTCTAAATCATCATTAAAGTAGAATGTTTTAATTTGTTCTAAAGTTAAACTTTTACCATCTTGATGAGTTCCAAAAATTTTTTTTCTACGATTAGCAATCAATAAATTCATAAAATTTTTTTCAGCATTAGTACAGTCTCCTTTAATTCCTAAATCCCAAGAATGTAAAGAATTTCCGCCTCTAAAATCAATCAGTCTTGTTCCATGTAATTTTTCAAAATTTCCTTGAACTGCACGATTAAGCAAATTAGTAAAATTTTGAGAACAAAAATATTTTTCTTCTACTGTAGCTTCCAAAATATCTTTAACGGTTAGAGGTATTATGGAATAATTTATAGGAGCAAAAAGATTACCTTGGATACCAATTTTTTTAAAATCATGAGAATCAATTGCTCCCTTATCTGATTTAATTGTCAAATTAGGTTGTTCTCCTTTTTTTCCTAAAATATAGATTCTAACTCTATTTTGAGGAACATTAAAATTGCTACTATTTAGTAATAAATATTCAATTCCATAACCTAAATCATTTAATTTAGCGATGATAGTCTTTAATGTTCGTCCCTTATCATGACTAATTAACCCTCTAACATTTTCTAAGAAAAATACATTAGGCTGATAATTCTTTAAGATTCTTTCTACTTCAAAGAAAAGAGTGCTACGGGTATCTCCAAAGCCTTGATGTTTTCCTGCATAAGAAAAAGGTTGACAAGGAAATCCTGCTAAAAGAAAATTAAAAGATGATATTTTTTCTATATTTCTAATATCTCCCTGTGGTGTCTCATGAAAGTTTAAATTATAGGTTTCACAAGCCTTATAATCAATTTCAGAACTTAAAATACACTGACTTGGAACATTTAATTTCTTACAGGCTAATTCTAAACCTAAGCGTATTCCTCCAATACCAGCACAAAGATCAACAAAATTAATCATACTAATATATCTCTAATAAAGTTTCCTAATACTTTGAATTCGTTTTTTCTATAGGCAATCGTACAATCACTATATTGACAAATTTTTGTAATGGCTGAGGTTCTTTGAAAATTTCCTGCTCCATCAATAATATAAGCAATTTTATAACCATTTTTGTGCATTAAATTCTGAAATCAGCTAAAATAACGAGATGTTTTACAAATAGATTAGCTGAAAATTTTGCAGCATTGATAACGTCACAAACTTGTTCCGGACTTTGATTACAAAGTGTGAGAATAGAGATAAATTGCTCTTGTGTTTTTAAAAGTGTTGGAATAACACTAGCGTTGTCACATTCTTCTAGTAATTATGCTGGCCACCAAATTGCTGCAACTTCCCTAAGTTGCTTAATATTTTTTAATTTTTTTATTGGTCATTAATTTACAATTTAATTAACGTAACTGCAATATTTCCAGAGAAACAAACATCCACATCAGTCCCTTTTAATCTTTCTCTTTTAGCATATTCTCCTTGATAATAAAATAAGTCTCCTTCCACCCGATAATTAACAGGTAAAGGATGGGTACTACCCTCACAAAAGATAATCTCTGGTTCAGGATCACCTGCTTTTAAATGGGGTAAATTAACGTTCCAAAAGGTTCCTGATTCTAATGGTTTGTCCCAAAGTGTTTCTAACACTTTTTCTGTCAATTGAGTCGCTAAATCCCAATCAATGGTTAAGGGACGTTTAATCCAATGGGAAATAGCAACACCCGGAATCCCGTGCATAGCTGCTTCCCTAACTGCCGCAACAGTTCCAGAAATATAAACATCAACCCCTAAATTACCACCTGCATTAATTCCTGAAAGTACCCAGTTAGGCTCTTTTTTAATATGGTTTAAAGCAATACGAGTACAGTCAGCTGGTGTTCCATTTACTGCATATTCTATTGAGGAACGCTTCTCTAACTGAATGGGTTTATAAGTGGTAACACGATGACCACAACCGGAATGAGGTTCTTTCGGTGCAACAATAATGCCTTCTCCACCTAATGCTTTTGATAAAGCACGAATACCAGGGGCATCAATTCCGTCATCATTGGTTAAAATAAAAGTCATAATTAGGATCTAGTTTTAATTTTTTTGCTGAATAAGTAAACATCGTCTTTGCTATAGACTAATTCAAAGTTGCTATTTTGTCTAGCTTTTTGTTTAAGGGTTTCAATTAATTCTGGAGAACTTTCTATTCCTGGATATCGTTGATTTAATAAAAGATAATCAAATTGGTTTAAATCAAAGGATTCTGCCCCATTTTCTGCTAGTTTAATTAGAGGACGTTGACTGAGATGAGGCGCAATATAAGTAGAAGTTAAGACACCCCCGTTACTGGTAATTTTACTAATCGCTTCATTGGTGGTTCTCCAAGTATCTAAAGAAACGAGATAACGAGAGGTAAAATACCCATATTTGGCTAGGGCTAAAAAACAAATTAATGACCAAATTATTATATATTTTTCTTGTTTTAACCAGCTTCTATTTTTTTTCATTGTTATTATAACTGAAATAATTAAAAAAGGAATAATGGGTAAAGAATATTGGTGTAATAAGTCTTTTTGTAGCGCATTTTGAGATAATAAATTCATGGCTAATACAGGAATAGCA
Organism: Crocosphaera sp.; assembly: GCA_051439445.1. Lineage (GTDB taxonomy): Bacteria > Cyanobacteriota > Cyanobacteriia > Cyanobacteriales > Microcystaceae > Crocosphaera. The sequence continues at coordinate 92 of JBFRWG010000208.1, read as the reverse complement.
CTAATTAGTGGAGAACAATAACGAAACGATAAACCCCAAATAACAGGAATTAATAATAATAGTAAATATTCTAAGTTTGCTAAGTTAAATAC
>JBFRWG010000207.1:0-24722 GCA_051439445.1 Crocosphaera sp. | reverse complement strand
ATGCTCTAGCGGGAATTAAAATATCTAGATCATGACTTTCAAAATACTTAGAAGGTTTTTTTAGTACATCTTCAATATCATGAATTTTAACCCCTAATGTATCTAATATTGCCAGTATTTTTTTATCTTTCCACTGACGCTCAAATTGTTGTGTTTCTTCATTTTTAAAGTTTTTTGCTTCTAAAACAGTAAAAGCGTTAGGCTCAAAAAGATTAAATTTTTTTGACCAAGGTTTCAGCTTACGAATATAGCAATGAGTTGTCTTCTTTTGTAAACCAATTTCGTCTTTATCTCCTCTTTTTACAACCCAACGTTTCATCTTAAAATGAATATTGATTCTTTTCTGTTTTAGATCACTTTGGGTAGAGATAACAACCCCAATAGAAGCTTTATATTGCCGTGAAGTTGTCAAAGGTGGCCAAGACACTAACTCAATTTTATTACTTTGGCTACTAGGACTAAATAATAACTTAAATTTATTATCTCCTAATTCGTATGCTTGTTCGCTCAATAACTTCGCAACTCTCCATGCTGGTGACCACCATTCTAACTGTTCTGGAGTAGCTTCTTTCCATTGAAATTGTTCTGGAGTACAGAGTTCTTTTACTTTTTCATGACTTGATTCTGGATACCAAACTTCAACCCATTTTCTAGATATTAAGGATAAAGTTTCAGTATCAACAGGTTCATCAGCTAAAAAAGGTGCGGGGTTAAGTTCATACTTTTTAGTAATCTTATTAAATCTTGTAAGCTTATTAATCACTCTAATTTGAGGTAAGAGTAAACGCAACGTATCTAATAAAGAATCAGTTGGGGCTTTTTGTTCACTTGTCCCATAATGTAGATCGAATTGTTCTTTGTTAGGAAATGCCATAACATAACCTGTAATATTTTTAATAAAGGCTTCATCATATTCAAAATAAATCGGTTGAAAATAGTTGTATCTTGGTGCCATGATCTGAAAATAATTGCTAGATAGATGAATGATATGGTAAGGTGGGCAATGCCCACCCTACGGCGTGGAAATGTCAAAGATCAACTTCGTTGATAAAATGAGTTAAACGCTTCAAAGGATGATAAACCGGTCCATATAACGTTTCAATTAAACGACCAGATGAACCTCCTTCTTTAATAGCATTCCCCAAAAGCTCACGAACCGCTAATAATAGAGATGTTTGTGCTGTATCATCATCTTTATTCCCTTGTGCAGTTTTTGGCATAAATGCAGCATCCGTAAACCAAACTACAGTATTGCGTCCTCCACGGGTACTACGGCCAATTAATTGGGTTAAATTAACCGCTAACGTCCAAACCAGGGGATTTTTCATGTCAACGTCTTGTATTTCGTCTGGTAGGTTAGAGAAAATTTGCGGTACAGCTAAGAATACATCCCTTGTGTGTCTTGCGTCTCTTTGAATGCTGGTAACAGAACGAGAACCTATATTATCAACCGCATTTTTGTTAACTGCACTGATAATAATTTGATTGTCATCAGGACGGGGATGTTGTCTCACTAATATTACCATACCGCCAAAATAAGGCTCTTCTTTATTGTCTGGGTGCATTAGGTTAACAGCGCGAGAAATAGCGCCAATAGGCGCAATTAACAGTTCTTTTCCTTGACTGGGGAATTCTGTCATTTTAGAACGAGGAACATTAATATCAGAAGACCATAGATCACTATCTCCATCTCGAACCACAAACGATGCTTTTTCTTGATAGGATGATTTTAGACAATTGTAGAAGGTTTTAGCTTCAGCATAACTATTAGTAATTAATAAAAGATTTTTGCGATCGCTCCCTATTTTGTCCTTTAAATACTTTTGAAATCGATCAATTAAAGGTTCACCTTGAGTAAAGGAACGACATAAACCAGATACCATCTTCTCTATATTGTCGTGACGTTGCTCTCCATAGGAACCAGATATCCTCACGGGAATGTTATTTTTATCTACAACAGGACAAAAGAAAAATTCACTTTGTTTCGTTACTTTATCAATTTTTTCTTTTGGTGGTTCAATGAGTAAACTAGGTTTTTGTTGAACATGAAAAGTATAAGATTGTTTATATTCTCCTGAGTAACTGGTAGCAGAAGTAACTAATAAATGAGACGGTGTTAACCCATCAACTGTAAAAATTTCTTGCCATTGACTCAAAAGCGATCGCCCAATACAAATCCCTCGATGTATTTTTAAGTCTCCATTTTGATATTGTGCGCTAGTGACTGCACCTACAGGAGAAGCAGGTAACAACTTTTCAAAATCTACTGGTGGAATTAAGGGTAAATTAGATTGAAGTTCACTATTAGATGATGTTCTGGCAGAAATGTGTTTACCTAATGCTCCTAACCCTTGAGCAGCATAAATAGACAATTGTAACAAGATTGCTAAATTATTGATAACTTTTTCGACATCAGATTCTAATTTATTTAATTCTGTATCCCATTTCGTTTCTTTGATAAATTCAACACATTTAGGATGGGGAATTTTAGAGGATGGTGTATTTAATAAAATTGCTGCTATAGAGGACAACTGACTAACAATTTTTCTATCTTTTGGCTGCAAGTCTGTCAAACTTGGTTCAGTAAGATTATCTTGTATTCGTTTAAATATTTCACGATATCTTTGATAACTTTTTTCATATTTATTAGCGGTTGGTTTGCGTATTTTTTCTTCTAAACGTATTTTAATTTTTCCTGATAGATGTTCAGCTAAACTATCAAATAAAGACCAAGCAGCAAATAATCTTCCTTCTGTTGCACATTGTTTTAGTAATTTTTCAATTTCTTGAGTCGGTTTTTTCCCTTCATGAGTAGTAGCAATATCTCTTAGAGAATACATCATATCTCCAATTGCTTTACACGCTAATAATTTCCATAATTCTGATTCTTCGAGATAAGAATCTTTATAATTTTCCAGTACAACAATTTCCCCTTCTAAAACACTATTTATGTGCTGATAAAATTCATTTCGTGACCAAGTATCTTGCATTCGTTTAAAAGATGCTAGAGTAACAATAGGATAAAACAGTTCATCTAATTTAGGTTGAGCAAGATCCACTTCATCTACTATAAATAAATCAGTGGTTAATGCCAAATATTCCAAGATGGTAATATTTTCTTTTAAAGTATGACTGGATACTTTTTTATGAATAAATCCTGGTAAAGTTCCCACAATTAACTGTGCTTCTTCTAACTCTTGAGCAGTAATATGTTGAGGACAAACTCCCACTAAAGGACAATCATATTTTGTCTTCTGTCTTTTCTTTTTTTTCTGTTCATCTTCTTGATTATTTTGATGACTTTCCTTTTTAATCTCTTCTAATTGATTAAAACAGGGTTTTTTATTTCTTTTGTTTGTAATTGATTGAGCAATTGATGGAGTTGCTAATGCAAATAAGGGACAACATTGACTTAACCATTTAAACCCTGGATGAGTAAAAGATTGATATTTATCATCAAACATGATCGCTTGATTTAAGCGACTTAAATGTTTATGTCTTTCAGAATTACCAATAATCGGAACTGCTTCTATTTCTATTTTTTTAGCAAATTCTAACCAATCTTGAACTTCTCCTACACTATTCGTCGCAATAGTAATCCTTTTATTTTGTTCAATTAATACAGTAATTAAGCTTTCAATTAATGTTGATTTACCGCTCCCAGTGGGCCCTAAAATATGACTTTCCCCATTAATATAAATTTCATCAGTTTCTTTATTTTGCTTAATATCCCAATAACGAGATTTTTCAATAATTTCTCCTGCATCATACCCTAACACTGGTTCTAATTTTCGTCCTTTTTCAACCAATTCTTTAAGAGGGATTCTAATCGCTTGACGATTACGACTTAAATTAATGCTGGGAATATTATTTTGATATTGTATCCCTATATTTGCAATACTTTCATCAATTTTAACTAATCTAATTTCTTCTGAATTAATCTTAAATTGATAGTCTCCTTTTGGTGCAGGATTATATTTTCTTTTATCAAACTCAAGTTTTCTATTTAAAACATTTTCATAAACCTCATAACGATTCGTAAACATATCATTAGTTAAACGAATGTTATTATTTTCATAATCAATTTCAAACCCTAAAATACTATTATTATTTGTAGCCAGATCATCATAATTTCTTAGAGCAATTTCCCAACTAATAGAACTACGAAACTCGGATGCTAAATGACGTAAATGTTTAATAATTTGCCATTGATAATCGCTTATTCCTGGTTCTCGATAACCCTGCATCAATAAATGAGCTTTACGGATTGAATATTGAGGGAAATAAGCTTGTAACCCGTAGAGCATTAATTCAGTACGAATAAAACTACTACGTTGAGAATCATAATTTTTGAGATGCTCTTTAAATTGTTTACTTAGTTTTTGAAGCCAATTATTTGAATCTCTCATTTTAATTCCTTTTTGATACGTTTAATCAATTCGGATTCTGAAATTACTGGAATCTTACCTTGATATATACTTTTGAAAATTGCTTGATCTTGCAGTTTCTTTAGTCGATAATCTGGAACAACAAAAAACGATTTAGATTGACCAATATTAGGAATTCCATCTTCATTTAATCGTCTCGCTAATTTCGTCGCACTAACCCAGTCTTTTGCATCAATTGCCCAAATTTTACCATCAGAAAAAGTGACTTTTAGATCCGCTTTATCTAATTCTGGCCACAACTCTACTTCTAATCCCATTTCCTTAATTTTTTCTTCCAGACGTAACTCAATTAAAGACGGTCGAATTAAACAAATAACAGTATCAATAAGAGGTGCTTTGCGTACTTCTCCATACAAAGGTTCACAACATCCCTCAATTCCTTTCGCCGCACAATCTAAATAACCGCCACATTTTTTACATAATGGCAGATCATCAGACTGTTGAGGCGTGTCTTGATAAGCTTCCTCTAATAAGTCTTTAACTTCTTCAATTTCAGGATATTTATCTAATAAAAATGCTTTGTCACGTTCATCAGCAAAAGGATTTTCTGCTATAAAACGACGAAATATTGTATAAGTATGATAGGGTAAATCATCTTTTTGAATTTTTTCCATCAATCGGGGAATATAACTTTGATTATTATCAATTTCTAAACTCAAACTATATTCCCTCGCATAATCTTCACATTCTTCTGATGGTTTGATCATATCCTCAATTAAAGGTTGATCCGGAAAATCAAACCCGTCAAAAAAATCAGGGTCTACTGCTTCTGCTGACTGTCTTGCTGCTTCAACCATGCTGAGAATAGAAAGATGACGCATTTTTCCATCCCTCAATATCCATTTAATGCTTAATTGTTCAAAAGCTTCGTGTAAAGGTTGAGGAAATGGCTGATAATCATCATTAACCAGATAAGCTGGTTCACCTCGTCGAATGCGAGCGCAGATGTCCACTAATCCTTTACACAATTTAATCAATAAAATTTCTTCTTCAGTTTTTTCTTTAGCCATAAAATTAAGCTGACTTTTCAACCCCTTCAATACGGAACCTTTCTACAGAAGCCAATAAATCACGGGAAATACCCACTAAATTCTGTAACGATCCTGCCACCCGTTGTGATTCTTGAGAAGTTTCTTGCGCCGTCAACTCCACAGACTGCATAACCTGACTCACCGCCTTAGAATTTTCCTGTTGTTGAATCGTATCCCCAGTAATCGATCGCACTAACGTATTAATATGATTCGATACCTCAATAATATCTTCCAAAGAACGTTTCGCCTGTTCCGACTTATCCGTTACGTCAATCACCTGTTGTATCCCTTCTTCCATCGCAGTCATAACCGAACCCGTCTCACTTTGAATCTGTAAAACAATTTGTTCAATTTCCTTCAAAGATTTCGCAGAACGATCGGCCAACTGACGAACTTCATCAGCAACGATGGCAAATCCTCGTCCCGCTTCACCCGCTCTTGCAGCTTGAATCGAAGCATTAAGAGCCAATAAATTGGTTCTCGAAGCAATTTGAGAAATTAACGCCACAATCTTCGAGATTTCTTGAGACGCTTCCGCTAACCGTTTCACCTTACGAGTCGTTTCCGACACCGTTTCTCGAATCTGTAAAATACCCGTCACCGTTCTTTCCACCGCTTCACCCCCTTTCAAAGCCGTTACCGAAGAAGTATGGGCAACCTCCTCCGCTTCACGGGCGTTTTCTGCCACCCGTTGAATCGATTCCGTCATCACCTGTACCGAATTCAACGTAACCGCCAATTCCTCCGCCATCCGCAGCGCATCACGGGAATTATTGCGAGCAAACAACTCACTATCCGTCGAACTCTTATTAACCTGTTTCGCCGTCCGTTTCACCTGAGCCACAATTTCGCGTAAATTATGAATGGTCAAATTAAAGGCATCAGCCACCGCCCCTAATACATCCGCCGTCACCTCAGCTTCCACCGTTAAATCCCCTCTCGCAGCCCCTTCCACATCATCCAGAAGGCGAATCACCTGCCGTTGTAATTCTTCTCTCGCTTGTTCCATTTCCGCCGCCCGTTGTTGCGCCTCAGTGGTGGTGGTTAAGATCACACGGGATAACTCATTAAAACGATGGGATAACTGTCCTAACTCATCTTCAGAATAAATCGTCGCTTTAACGTTGTAATCCCCAGAGTACATCGAATCAAACTGAGTTTGGAGATCCTCAACAGTTTTTTTAACTTGATAAGCACTCAGTAAACCAAAACAGAGAGTTCCAGCAAACCCAACTAACCCACCAGTTAAAGCCATTAAAAAGATAGGACTCCCCGATGAGGATTTTTTCTGAGCTTCTTTCTTTGCACCAGTGGGAGCATCTTGAGTTGGCTGATCAGAGGGTTCCACCTGTTCAGCCACCGTTTCCTCTTCAACCGTCTCGGTTGTTTCTGTTTTAGGAGACATTAACCAAGCTAAACCGCTCACCAACAAAATAGCTACAAAAGAAGCCACTCCCGTACTGCCAGCAGCGATCCACGGTTTTAATTGTAGAGGTGCATTGGTAAAGCGACTCAAATAGCCCTGTTCTCCATTCACCATCGCCTTAGAAAGCTTAGAGGTACCACTAGAAATAGAGGTATTACTCATTTCATCAGACTTCACCCAATTGACGGTTTCTGGCCCTTGATCAGATAAGAGATCACCGGTTTGTAAACCGAAATTACTAGTAAGATCCCCGCTTGCTTGGGTAAACAGATCAGAATCAGGCAACTGATCATTCATCTCAGTAAAATCAAAATTCGATAAATCCTCTAAAGCATCTTCTTGGAAAGCATCAAATTCATTTAAGACTTGCTCCTCTTGTTGTTTTCGCCCCGATGACATCATCATTGGAGTCGCTTGAATGGTGGGCTCATTCTGATCTGCATAATTAGACCAATCACTAGAGGATTCCTCTGGATTACCCTTATCTGTTGTCAAAGTCTCATTGTCCTGTTTTTGAGTCATCTCAGCCCCATGATTGCTCCGAGAAGGGCCCTCAAGGTTAGAGGAAACCACAAAGGTATTTTCCTCATCCAAACCGCCTGTATGATTGGCCTCGGTTTTTAAGTCTTCATCATCACCAAAGGAAAAATCAGAGAGTTCATCCTCGTCAAAATCTGCCCAACCTTCTTCCGGAGAAGCAGCCATATCAGTTTTCTGTTCAAACGGATTGACTTCGTTAAGGGTGGCAAAAGGATCAACATCCATCTCAAAGGTGGTTTCTCCCCCTTGATCCTCATGAACAGAATTACCTTGAGAAAGCTCTTGTCCAATGGTAGGTTCCCCTAAATCATTATCATCAAAGATCGCGCTATCCCAGTCCAGTCCATCAAGATCAAAATCCCCATCTTCCCAGTTCTCTGGGGGTTGTTCGTCATCATCCCATTCTTGTTCTATCTCAGCCCCATTAGCTACAGCAGTTGCGGTCTGGGAAACCCCATTGCTCAAATAATTCGCCCCTGACTGACCTAGTAGGTGTTGTGCTTGTTCTAACCCTTGATGGGCACAATCAATTAAATCTTTGCGGTCAGTTTGACCCAATACGGATTCATATTGGTGACAAGCAGTTTCATATCTTCCCAAGCTGAAATAGATATGACCCCGTAAGAGTAGGACATCAGGATCTTCAGGAAAAGCTTCCGCCATGGGTTGCATCAGCGTGGCCGCTTCTTCATAATTTCCCTGTCCGTAAGCGACATAAGCCTCATTATATAATTTTGCGTAGTCTGTCCCTGATGTCATGGTCTTTCTCCTATAGGTTAAATCTTGTCAGTGATTGGTTTTGCGTTAAACTTTATGAGTTAGTTATATGTATATAAATGAATCGGGGCTTGATTTCCTTAAGTTGCCCATCGGGCCGACCGCAAAATGGCGACTTGGTCTAACAAACGTAAGACTTGCTGGGGATTTTCCTCCGCCACCCATTCTCCTTGCACATAAGGGGCAATATGATCAGCTACATTATTAGGGGCTTGTAATTTCTCAATGTCTAGCCATTCCATATCCCCTAATTGATCAATGGCCAATCCTAAAATGGTTTCTTGTTCTTCGACAGCAATCACAGGGATTTCTGGGCGATCGCTTCTCAGGGGAACCGTATTCCCTAAAAATTGCCCTAAATCCGCTACCCAAATCACTTGACCCCTGAGATTTAGCGTTCCTAAGAGTAGGGGAGAGGCATTGGGAATAGGGGTAATTCGTTCTGGACTTTGCTGCATGACCTCCCGAATGGCAATGGCTGGAAGGGCAAATTCTTCTTGTGAGGGCAAATGAAAACGCAAGTATAATTCTCCTTCAGGGGTTTGTAAGGTCTGAATATCAGGAGAAATGTCTTGAGGGTTGTCTGGGCTTAAATCTAAATTGCCAACCATATTTTTAATCCTAAATCTGAATAATTGTGCCGTTATTTCCGTAGGAGTTGTTGAATGGTTCCAATAAGTTCGATGTCTTCAAAGGGTTTAGCAATATAAGCATCTGCTCCCTGTTTCATTCCCCAATAACGATCAAATTCTTCTCCTTTAGAAGAACACATAACAACAGGAACATTTTGCGTATTGGGATGGGTTTTGATGCGACGACACACTTCATAACCATTCATCTTTGGCATGACAATATCTAAAACAACGATATCAGGACTCGATTGTTCAATCCTTTCGAGTGCTTCAACGCCATTTCCTGCTATGGTGACTTCCCAACCATTCTCTTTGAGAAGGCTAGACATCATTTTTTGTTGGGCTGGACTATCTTCTACCAGTAAAACTGCTCTCATAATGTTTTCTCTAGGGACTGGGTTGATAAAACATAGGTTTAAACCGACTAACTAATGTGTAAAAAAAGATGACATGAATACATGACAAACTTGAAACTTGACTCGATTATTTAGGAAACTCTCAATGATTCATGGATGAATCATTTTTCTTTCCAGGTCTACATACTTAATTTGCCCAAATTTCCTCAGAAAACAACAACACCACTAGAGAAATTTTTTTGAAAAGTCTCTTGAGCCGGTGCCAAACACTATAAGATTAAAAATCAAGTTCCGCTCCTCTCAACTAGGATTTTTATGAGAAAGGGACACAAGTCCTAGCTGGGATCTGAGTTGATGGGAAGAGTTGTATATTTTTCCAGCAGTAACAATAATTCTTGCGCTCCAAAGGGTTTGGTTAGGTAATCCGTGGCCCCCACCATTCGCGCTCGAATGCGATCAATAAATCCCTCTTTTCCTGTGAGCATAATAATCGGTGTGTACTGAAAAACCTTTGAGTGTCTTAACATAGCGCAAATCTCATAACCATCCAGTTTAGGCATAGCAATATCACATAAAATGACATCTGGATTGAGTTCAAAGATTTGACTTAACCCGGAAAGGGGATCGGTAATTAAGTAGCTTTGATAACCATTGTTGATTAAAATTGCCTCTACGCTTTGTCCAATGGTTAGATCATCATCAATACAAACAACACGGGGCCGCTCTTGCTTGCTTGAAGTTTCTCCCATCCTTTTTGTTCTTAAGCTAGAGGAAGAAACCTTCATCACTGGATGTAACCATCCTCGCTCAACATAAGGATAAATTCCCCGCCCTAAACTGCCTAAATTTCGCTGTAAACGACGAGAAAGTTGTCTGAGGGACGTTTTGCCGTCAGCCCAACGCAATAACTGTTCATAAGCTTTTTGGGGCAAGGTTTCTTGTAATTCTTTTTCCTCGGTGATAATTAATGATTGCTGGGGGTTTTGAAGATAAGGATGTAATTGTTTCCATTGTTGTACTTCCTTCATCATTTCTGTTATTAATGAACCAATTTGTAAACTGGTTAATAGGGGATCTAAGGCCAAACCCATTTCAAAAATAAATGCCCCCTGACGTAAACTAAGTAAGTCAAACAGGGTTTCTTTGACCATCTGTTGGATGATCATTTTGCCGTGATCAGGGGTTAAACGATGGTCTTTAATTAATTGCCACAAATAAGTATATTCAATTTCGTTATGGCTAATGGCTTGAAGCTTTTCTAATTCTTTTGGGATGATCTCAATGTGATAACGATATAAATAATCTCGTAAACGACGACAATGATGATTGTCACTGTGAATGGTGTAAACAATCTGTCCATTTACAAAAAAAACTAACCAAAATCTTCCAGCACTATGGAAGTCCATCCGCTTGGAAACCGATAGATGAGGGGACTTATAACAATTTCCATTCCTTCCTACTGGGGTTTGATAGGCTTCAATTAAGAGTTCTCCTGTTCGTTGACCAAGTTCTATCAGTTGCAGGATGCTGCGTATATCAATTTCACTTAGAGTTCCCTGCATAATTATTGACATACTCCCCCGTTAAACTACTTTATAACGGGGGATTCTCTCCGTATCACTACTAGAAATTCCGTGCTGCGACGAGACGACTTAAATACTCAATGTTACCATTAAGAACCCAATAGATTTAGCTTAACATAGTTGACAGAGTTTTACTAGAATTAAAATTGTTGCTACGCAGTTAAGTTATTGGTCGGATTTCATGAGGGGCAAAATTCTTATGAAACTATAAGAAAATCTCCTCAGCTAATACGCACCATTTTACCAGAATTAACATCAGTGGGCGTGGTATAATTTTAGCTATGACCCAAAAGCCAAGGCACTCCTGAGCTGAGACAACGGCTATGCAGTCAGTCAAGAAGTGGTGCATACTTCCTAAGCCTCCTCAAGAGCCTTGATCCTGTCCAGTTTGGCTGCATTGACTCAAGGAAATCGGGGGCGGTGATTGAGTCCATGGCCATAGGGAGTGACCCCTCCGGTGAGGCAAAAGTGCCAATCCTCAAAAACACCTAATACAGTTTTTGGGTGCATTGGCAGAGTGAGGGCTGCTAAAAGCCAACGCAATTCTAGCCTTTGGGAGGTTACTGACTGTAGAGTCTCTAACGAAATTATTCCCATGTTAACCATCTAGGTAACAGCAATATCAAGAGGATTGTGGCTCGTGCTATATCTTGCAGAAGTCAAAAAACAAACGAGAGGATTTATTAGTGGTTCTCGGACAGAACTTAAACTTTTGGCTTGTCAACATAATGATCAAACTTGGAGTCCTGTTCCTGGAGAGGAGGTTGTCGCCCTAGATGAAATGGAGCCAATGGGGGAAGGAACCCTGGTGATGGTCAATTTAGGCAATAATCGCCAAATTCAGGGAGAACCATCCGCTGCTGCCCCAGAATTGGTCAGACAATTACAAAAACTATCCCGTCTTTCTGAAAAATTAAAAAGACAGCAAGAAGAGATTGAACAATGGAAACAGTCTCTGACCTATCAAAGTCAAGAGTTAACTCGCCGTGAGACGGAAATGGAAAGCCGACTGGAACAATTGGAGGAAGTGGAAAAAGAACTCTCCCAAATTGAACGCCGTCGCCAAGAAGCAGACTCAGCTTGGGATCGAGTTGAACAAACTCAACAACACTTGCAAGCGTTTCAACGTCGGTTTGGTTCGGTCTTAGACTTGTCTCCAGAAGAATCTGAAAAAATTGAACAGTTGATGCGTCGTATTGTTGAAAGTTCAGTGGGTTTGGACTGTTTACAAAAGCCCATTGAGGGGGCAGTAACGGCTTTAGCTCAACAAGAAAAAATTCTTAACGAGTTTTGGCAGGAACTCGATGGACTTAAAACTCAGGTGGCCAGGCAGAATAGAGAGGTTCAACAACAGGGAGAAATCTTAGAAAATCGTTTTCAAGCTTTAGAAGAAACTCGCATTTCTCTTGAAACTGCTAAAATGCAATGGGAAGTCCAACAAAATATCCTCAATAATAAACAAGAACGATTTACACAAGTCAACAGTCATTTACAAACGATTCAACAGTTACAGCAAACCTTAGAACAAGTAGTCAGTGGAAATGGGGATCTCTCCTCAGAAGCCAAGGTTGATCTCGTTTCTTTGGAAAATATGCCCCTAGGGGAGCTAGAAGAAATGGTCAATCGTTTACAAGGAGATTTAGATAAGTTAGTCCGCTTTGTCAACGATCAAGAAGAAGAATTAACCCTTCAATGTCAAACGGTTCAGGAATTACAGAGTCAATTGGCAGATGCAGGGGATTTTGAGCGTCTAAACCTAGAAAATGAGTTGGCAGAAGAACAAGAGAGAAAACAATTTTTAGATGAAACCCTTGTGGGTCAACGACGAAACCTTAAAGAAAGACAAGAGGTATTATTGCAACATTTACGGGTGTTGCGCCGTCGTCAGGGAATAGTAGATTTTGATGGCAATCTCCCCGCCATCAATTTAGATCCTATGGTTGCTCAGTTAAACGAATGGGAAACCAATATCAATCGAGAACGCGAAACACTGGAAACGGAAATCCAGCATTTACATAATAGTGTTCAACAAATTCAAGAGATGATTCTCAAACTCGATTCAGAACAAGCCCAAAAAACACAACAACTGGAAACAGAACGAGAAAACTGGCATCAAGCTAAATTAGAAGTCGCTCGCTTTCAAGCCCGTCTTGATATATATGAAAAGGAGTTAAAACCTCTAAAGCAGCAGATTGCTGAAACTAAGCATCAGTTAAATATTTTAGAGGAGTGGTTAGATCCATCTTAATTGGTCAATTGAGGCAGAGCCTTTTCTAGAAGACAAAAACCTAGACAATCCTAGACCAAACTAGACATTAATGTCTAGGAATTATCTTTAAAGAGCGGGAGAGCATCTCTCTACTACTTCTGGAGAAGGAAGAATCCCTCGCTTTTAGGGACGGGAGTTGTCGATTCTATCAGCTAACGGTTCTCCTAGTAAACTTAAATTGAGAACATGACCCCCTGCTACTAAATAAGTTGTATCTACAATAGTTCCGAGTTGACGGGTCAAGTTTCCTAGACGATCCCGAAATAGTCTTCCCAAAGGATAAGCCGGAACCACCCCCCACCCTGTTTCCTCTGCCACAAAAATAATGTTGACTGATGCTTGTTGGGTAGTGGTTAATAGCCTTGTTGCGATCGCTTCCCAAGTCTCTTCATCTTGTTCTAACTCATTGGCTACCCAGGTTCCCAAAGAATCAATTAATAGACAACAGGGTGGTTTTGCCTGTTCAATGGTTAAACATAAGTCATAGGGAACAGCTAAAGTTTGCCAATGAGAGGGACGACGCAGACGATGTTTTTCAATGCGTTGTTGCCATTGAAGATCATCAGGGTTTTCTAAAGCGGTGGCGACATAGATAATCGGTTGCTCCTGTTGTGTTGCTAAAGTTTCAGCCCATTCACTTTTTCCTGAACGGGCCGGCCCTGTCACTAGAATATGCCTAGACATTAGTATTTGCAAGAAACAAAATTCATGAGGCACTGAGTGCGGAACGACTTCCGCACTCAGTGCCGTCCCTACCTAAAATATGGATGTTCCTGATTGTATTTTTAGCTGGGGACTTATGCACGACATTTTTTTCATTCTAAATTCTTAATGACCCCGACGTTGATGATCTTGAATAAAGGACTCAACCAAACTAACATCTTCTTTAGAACCAATAACCACGGGACTTCTAGCATGAAGTTTATCAGGGACAATATCTAGTATCGATTTCATACCATCACTAGCTTTACCCCCTGCTTGTTCGATCAAAAAGGCTAATGGCGCAGTTTCGTACAATAACCGTAATTTTCCTTCCGGTTTCTTAATCGTTCCAGGATACAAGAAAACGCCCCCTTGCATCAAAATGCGGTGAATATCTCCCACTAAGGCCCCACTATAACGGGCAGTATACCCTTCATGACGATGAACATATCGGGTATAGTCGCGAATGGCTTCATCCCACTGCCAAAAGTTTCCTTCATTGGTACTATAAACTGGACCGTGATCAGGCATTTGTATATTTTCCTGGGCTAAAATAAACTCCCCCAAACTGGGATCAAGTATGAAAGAATGTACCCCATGACCAATAGAATAGACCAACATGGTAGATGGTCCATAAACGATGTAACCCGCGGCCAGTTGTTTGCGTCCATCTTGCAATAAATCACTGCCTTCTCCGTCTAAATCATCTCCTGTTTGTTGACGAATGGCAAAGATTGATCCTACATTTAAGTTAATATCTACATTCGATGACCCATCAATGGGATCGTAAAGTAAGGTATAACGACCAATGGGACAATTTTCAGGAATGTAATAGGGTTTGTCCATCTCTTCGGACGCTAAACGACAGACTAACCCACTTTGTTTAAAGACTGAGATAAACACATCATTGGCATAGACATCCATCTTTTTGACGGACTCTCCTTGCACATTGGTTTCGCCAGTAAACCCTAACACATCTGCCATTAGACCGGCCTGACTGAGACGACGGGAGATCAGTTTGCCAGCTAAGGCGATACGGTTCATAATAGCACTGAGATCCTGAGCTTCGGGGGAAAAACTCTTGAGTTGCTGTAAAATGTGGCGTGAAAGGGTGGTGCAGTCACGATCAAGACTATGTTCAGAGCTCACAGGGGTTTGTAAACTGGTCATAATAAAACTCAAAAATTGACACTATCAATGGCGGGTTGAGCAAGGCTACTTTTCATGTTAATCATCGATTGAGGATTTCTTTGATAACTTTAGATGAATTTCAGGTTAGTTGATTTTAATGTTGACAAGTACCACTTTTGACCTAGACTCTTGAATGTTAGAAAAAAACTTAAAAATGATAAAATAATTGCATTAATCTTATTTGATTGTGATAATTTCTGATGACAATTGCCAGGACGATTTGTTTGGGGTTTTTTGCGGTTATTATCGTAGGAACACTATTATTAATGTTCCCTTTTGCTACCGAGAATGGAAGTTGGAATAACCCCTTAATTGCTTTATTTACTTCCACTTCTGCTGTTTGTGTAACAGGATTAATTGTGGTTGATACTGGTAGCTATTTTTCTTTTTGGGGTCAATTAATTATTCTCCTTCTCATTCAAGTGGGAGGGTTAGGGTATATGACCACAACAACTTTTTTGATTTTATTAATCGGAAGGCGATTTGATCTTAGACAAAAGTTGGCTATACAAGAGTCGTTTGATCGTCCTTTTTTACACGGCAATAGTAAAACCCTTATTCGTTCTATTATTGCCACTACTCTTGTTTTTGAAATTTTTGGCATTATGTTAATGCTTAATGTCTTTTCTCAAAAATATGGAAATGTTAAAGGGTTGTGGCTGGCGATTTTTCATAGTATTAGTGCTTGGAATAATGCGGGATTTAGTTTGTTTTCTGATAGTTTAATAAGTCTGGATGATTCTTTAACCATTAATTTTGTCATTCCTTTATTAATTATTTTTGGGGGAATTGGTTATCAAGTAATCATGGAACTTTATATGGCCATAATTCATTTTATTACTCGAAAACAAGAAAGATTGGTTTTTTCTTTGAATTTCAAGGTCGTCATTAGCACAACAATTATTTTATTAGTAGCCGGAACCTTGATATTTTTTATCATTGAATATGCTAATCCTGATACCTTAGGTAATCTTGATTTAAGAAGTAAAATACTAACCGCATGGTTTCAATCTGTAACCACCAGAACCGCAGGTTTTAATAGTATTGACATTGGAGAAATGACTTTTGCTGGTTTATTTTTAACCATAGGATTAATGTTTATTGGTGCGAGTCCCAGTGGTACAGGAGGAGGAATTAAAACCACAACATTAAGAATTTTAACCAATTGTACTCGCTCAGTTTTAAGAGGTAATGATGAGGTGGTTATGTTTCAGCGAGAAATACCAGTTACTTTAATATTAAAAGCAGTAGCTGTCGTTTTTGGCTCGACAAATATGGTGGTGTTAATCACTTTTTTGATTTACTTAAATGAAGGTATTTTTCACCCTAGTTTTTTTGAATCTGGGGCCAGTTCAATACAGGTTTTATTTGAAGTTGTTTCTGCGTTTGCTACCGTAGGATTATCCACAGGAATTACAGCAAAGTTATCAGCTATTTCTCAACTCTTATTAATTTTAACCATGTATACTGGAAGAGTAGGAATTCTTGTTTTTATTGCAGCGATCGCAGGAGAAACTCGTCCCAGAGTGGTACAATATCCTGAAGAAACTTTATTAGTAGGATAAGCCTTCAATTTGCTATGATAAGGAAGAGGAAAACTATTGTTAAAATCAGGGTGAGGTATTAACTTGAAATCCTTGAACTTTTTAAATAATCTCCGTCGAGAAACCCGTCAATTTGCTGTGATTGGGTTAGGAAGATTTGGACGCGCCGTGTGTCGAACACTTCATAAATTGGGTTATGAAGTATTAGGAACTGATATAAATGAAGCATTAGTTGCTCAAGTTTTAGCAGAAAAAGTTGTCTCTAGTGCTATAGAATTAGATTCCACTAAACCCAATGCGTTAACAGAAGCAGGAATCTTTGAATTTGATACAGTTATCATTGCCATTGGCAACTATTTAGAAGAAAGTATTATTACTACTTTAAATGTCAAAGAAGGAGGCGTAAAATATGTGGTTTCTAAAGCTTCATCCGATGTTCATGGTAAACTATTGCAGAGAGTAGGAGCCGACTTAGTCGTATTTCCTGAATATGAAGCAGGGTGTGATTTAGCCCATTTATTAACTCAAAGTCCTGGGGTCATGGAACGGTTTGAACTTGATCCAGATCACAGCATTGTAGAAACTAAAATTCCCAAAGAGTTTCATAATAAAACCCTTGAAGAATTAAAGTTGAGAAGTCGTTATAATGTTAGTGTTTTAGCCATTGGAAAAGATGATAAATTTAATATCAATCCTCCCCCTCAAGAAAAGTTAAATAAAGATTTGTCAATGGTGGTAATTGGTTCTAATAAGGCAATTCAAAAATTACCATTATAAGGTTGCCTTATCAAGTAACTTTTCCCTAGCGATGGAGGTAGGATTTAAAAGAAATAAAGAAGCACGTTGTGCTGTTTCTGGGGATAAAGTTATTTGAGTTAAACTCACTAGCTTATCTTGTACAAAAGCATCTCTAACTAACACCTTATCTCCCTTATTAAACTTGCTTTCATAAAAAACTTCTTTAATCCCCGCAGAAATAATTAATTTGAGACAGGAAAGACAGGGTTCTAAAGTAACATAAATAGTAGCTCCGTCAGTGGAAATGCCATGTTTTGCTGCTTGGGCGATCGCATTAGCTTCAGCATGGACAGCACGGGAAGGAAGACTACTCGAAGAATCACAGCTATCGAGGCCAGGATAACAAAATCCTTGCGCTGTACAGTGTGCTGAACCGGAAGGGGAACCATTGTATCCTGTGGCTAACACTTGTCTGTCTTTGACGATTACGGCACCCACAGGAAAGGCCAAACAGGTTGATCTCGTCGCTGCGAGTTTAGCGATCATGATAAAGTATTCGTCCCAAGTGGGTCTTTGTTCTTCAAGAAATGTCATGGTTAACGAAGTTAGGAGTTAGGAGTCACCATTCTAATTCTAAATTCTAAATTCCGATTAATCGATCATTCGAATGGGGCCTTTAACACTAGCACTAAAAAACTGTCTGACGACAGGGTTAGAGGTAGTGTCAATTTCATCAACCGTTCCCTCCCATTGAATTTTGCCCCCATACAAAAAAATAATGCGATCCGCCGTGCGACGAATGGTACTATCTTGGTGAGATACCATAACATAACTATCACAACCACCAGAGGCTTTTTGTAAGTCTCTAACTAAATCTTCAATAACCGTCGAAGAAATGGGGTCAAGGCCTGCCGTAGGTTCGTCATAAAGGACAATTTCTGGGTTGTCTAGAGGATTATCTGGGTTAGCAATTAAAGCGCGGGCAAAACTGACTCGTTTGCGCATCCCCCCTGAGAGTTGGGAAGGGTAGCGATCGCTCATTCCTTGTAAACCTACCATCGCTAATTTAGCTTGCACTAATTCTTGAATGCGAGGACGGGGTAGTTTAGAGTGTTCGTAGAGAAAAAAGCCCACATTTTCATCAACGGTGAGGGAGTCAAACAAGGCTGCTTGTTGAAAAACTAGAGCAATACGCATGGGTTGATGACCATCTTCGATGATACCTTTTCGCCGCTTTCCTTGGATATAAATTTCTCCAGCATCTAAGGGTAATAATCCAGCAATTAAACGCAAAATTGTCGATTTTCCTGTGCCTGATGGACCGATAATAACTAAAGCTTCTCCTCGATAAATGGTTAAGTCAATTTCATCTAAAATAGTATAGCCGCCAAAAGCTTTAGAAACGCCCCTGAGTTCAATTAGTGCTTCTTTTCCCATAAGTCAAGGATTCTATAATAGTGATTTTACTGTAGTTTTTGATTGAGTGTATCAAAATTTTGGTTAAGTGACTGTGTCAGTTTTGTTGGCAAACCACTGGATCAAGGTAATTTAGAACTTGACGATGCGCAAATTGAGCATAAATTTTTTCTATTCATTCAACCTTCTTGATTAGAGTTTTTTAATAAATATGAAACAAACCATTAGGCAAAATTTTTCTCTTTGGCGTACTCGTTTAATTTGTATTGGATTAACTTTATTTATTTTAGGTTTTTTGTTAGCTTCAGAAGTAATTGTCTCATCGTCAGAACCAGTGATTACAGCTCCTACTTTTGGGGAAAGAAGGGGGGTTTGGTTAACCAATGTTGCCAGTGCGGTTTTATTTGTTCCAGGAAGTATTCAGCGTTCAATTCAACAACTTTCTGAACATCATTTTAATACAGTTTATCCTGTTGTATGGAACCGAGGTTATACGTTTTATCCCAGTCCTTTAGCTCAGGAAATGATTGGTAAATCTCAAGAACCTTTATTAAATTGGACGAGGGGAAATGTAGATGTATTAGAGGTTATTATAAAAGAAAGTCAGCAACGGGGTTTAGAGGTGATTCCTTGGTTTGAATATGGATTAATGATCCCTAGAAGTTCTTTATTAGCGAGGAAACATCCTGACTGGTTAACCCAAAGTCAAGGGGGTCAACTGAATACTTTTTATCAAGATGAATTAGAAGCTAATAAGGAGTATAAAACGAAAAATTTAGTTGAGCGTTTGCGAAAAAAAGCTTATCAAAGACAAGTCAGTCAGTTAGTTTGGTTAAATCCCTTACATCCTGAAGTACAACAATTAATTAAGGGATTAATGTTAGAAGTTATTATGAAATATAAGGTAAATGGTGTGCAATTAGATGATCATTTTGGGATGCCAGTAGAATTAGGTTATGATCCATTAACTATTAAAATTTATCAACAAGAGCATGGTGGAAAAAATCCACCCAAAAATTATAATAACCCTCAATGGATGGCTTGGAGGGCTAAAAAATTAACAACATTTATGTCTGATTTAGTGAAGACAATAAAAACAGTTAATCCTAATATTATAATCTCTTTATCTCCTAATTCTCATCCTTTTTCTTATCAAAATTATTTGCAAGATTGGAAAACTTGGGTTAAACGGGGGTTAATTGATGAATTAGTTTTACAAGTTTATCGGAATGATGTTAATAGTTTCAAGAGAGAATTACAACAGTCTGCGGTTAAATTTGCTCGTAAAAAAATACCAGTTAGTATTGGTGTTCTCTCAGGAACGTTAAATAATACAGTGAAGATAAAACAGATTAAAGAACAAGTTGAAACCGTTAGAAAACAAGGTTTTGATGGGGTTTCTTTTTTTTATTGGGAGTCTCTTTGGAGTTACTTAACCCCTGAGTCTCCTTATAAACGTCGTCGGGTTTTTGATGAAATGTTCGATTAGTTATCATCGTTTTAACTTTCTGATAGCTTCCTTCTGGTTACTCCTATAGGGTAGATAAATTTTAAATGAACTCCCTGTCCCTAATTGACTTTTAACGGTAAGATAACCTTGATGATGATGGGCGATCGCTTGTGCAATAGCTAACCCTAAACCAGTTCCTCCAGTTTTTTGATTTCGGTTACTATCAACACGATAGAATCGTTCAACAATTCGCTTTTGTTTTTCTTTCGGAATATCGATACCTGTATCTTTTATGTTTAAACTCACGACAACTTTACCCTTATTAAAAGATTTATGAAATTATCTATTATTAAAAACAAAAATAAAATAAAATTTAATTATTGTATCTGGACAATCATGACAGTATTTGGGTTTTTATCTAGTTTAATTTGGATAGAAATTGGGGAAACTCCTGATTTAAAAATAATACAAGGAATGATTGGTGGAACCATAATTGGGTCATTTCAAGCTTTAATTTTAAGTCGTTTTTTTCCTCACGCTTGGTTATGGATTTTAGCAACATTAATTCCTTGGGGTTTAATGGGAGGAAGTCAGTGGGGAGTTATGGGTTGGTTTGTTCCTCGAACTGAGTTAATCATGGTACGTTTACAAACAGGATTAATATTAGGCGGAATTACAGGAATATGGGTCGGTTTATGGCAATGGTTTGTTTTAAAATCTGTGTTATCTAAGAGTTATCTTTGGATTATTTTTAATGGTATTAGTTGGTCTTTGGGGTTAGCTATTGGATGGATAATAGGAGGAATATTACTGTTAAAAACTAATCTATTTTTAGGGGAAGTTATTGGACTGGCGATCGCTTGGTTTTTAATAGGGCTACAAACTGGTATTGCTTTGAGTTATTTATTAAAAATGGATAATGGATAATGAAGAATGGAGAATGGAGAATGGAGAATGGAGAATAAAAAATATCAGTTAATTTATTGCATTAGCTTTAAAGTAGTGCGAGCATCTTGCTCGTTAGTATCTGGTTATAGTGAGCAAGATGCTCACATTCCTAATAAAAAAAATCTAACAAATGGGACTAGACTTAAAACCTTGTCATAAAATTAACGGCAAACGAAACATGAAATAAAATTAATGGAAACTACCGTAAAAATAAATCCCACCCCTAACATTGCAACTGATGAAACTTTTTTAGAGATATTATCCCCTCAAGGAGCAAATATTATTCTCGGTGAAGAAACTGCTGACAGTTTAGTTATACCCCTCGAACCTTCTCCTACAACGATGTTTGGACCAAGAGGGGCCTGTTTAGTTTCTGAAACCGGTCCATTATGGGTCTGTGATACAGGACATCATCGACTTTTAGGGTGGAAACAGCGTCCCGAACAAGATGGCCAACCGGCAGACTGGGTTATTGGTCAACCCGACTTTTACCAAGAAGGACAAAATGCCAAAGGAACACCCCAAGCTAATACCGTGAGTGTTCCTACAGGGATCTGTGTTTGTGGAGAAGGGTTAGCAGTAGCTGATGCTTGGAATCATCGTGTGTTAATTTGGAAAAAAGTCCCGCAAGATAACAATATTCCTGCCGATATTGTGTTAGGACAAGCTGACTTTTCCCATAACCAAGTTAATCGAGGGGAAGAAAATACGGCTTCTGATAGAATGCACTGGCCTTATGGAGTAATGTATCATCAGGGAAGGTTATTTGTGGCCGATACTGGAAATCGTCGGGTTTTGGTATGGAATGAACTACCGACTCGTAACGGACAACCAGCAGATTATGTTCTCGGACAAGTTGATATGACGCGACGAGACGAAAATGGAGGAGGAAGTCCCACGGCCTCTAGTTTGCGTTGGCCCCATGCTTTGGCTATTTGGCAAGATAATTTAGTTTTGGCTGATGCAGGGAATAATCGTCTCATGATTTGGGACGGTGTACCGACAGAAAATAATGTTCCTTGTAGTCTGGTTTTGGGACAAACCAATTTTGAAGCATCTGAATTAAATCAAGGAGGTTATTTTCCGACGTCTAACAGTCTTAGTATGCCTTATGGTGTCGCTGTTATGGGACAGTGGTTAATAAGTGCTGATACGGCTAATTCTCGTCTCGTCGGATGGATGGATCAATTGACAATGGGGAAAACAGCACAAGGGTTAACAGGACAATCTCACTTTCGCAGTAAGAGTGAAAATCGTTCCTATGGTGCCTCAACCCGTCATAGTCTCAGTTGGCCCTATGGCATTACGGTTTGTGGTAATACAGCCATAATTGCTGACTCTGGAAACAATCGCATCCTATTATGGTCCCTGTGAATTCACCCAAACGGATGATTCTTTTGGAGGAAGATTATTCAGCCAGATTATCCTTCAATGAATTAGGTACGCTGCTAAAACTCAAAAGGATAACACTTGAAAAGTCCCACAGCAATCAGGCGATCGCCAGAAAATACGATCAAACCAGTTTGTCTTTATGCTAAAAACTGTCCTTCGCTTAAAGCGATTCAAGCGATGAAAGAGAAGGCAGACAAGGGAGACATAGACAAACTTTTAGATGAGAAACCCCATAACGAAAAGAGTTTTGTCCGTGACTTTTTTAGTTACCTAACCATGTCTGCTCTTTGTATTGTTTTGGGTCTTTTTATTGGGGTTTTGGGTTATCATTGGACTGCCGGGTTGAGTTGGCTTGATGCAACCGTTGAAGCTTCTATGATACTGAGTGGAATGGGACCTGTGAACCCTTTGTTAACCAATAGTGCTAAATTATTTGCTTCTCTTTATGCTCTATTCAGTGGTCTAGTTTTTGTGTTGGCAATGGGTGTGGTTTTATCACCGTTAATCTATAGTTTGATGAAACAATTACGCCCCAATAAATGTCAAAAAAGCTAAATTTTAAGTAACTCTTCATATCTAGTGTCTACTTGGGAAATTAATTCCCTTAAACTGGGATCATTTTCTAATTTTTCCCATACTTGAAAAATATAATCATCTGATACGTCATTGAATTGACAATTTCGCTGTGGTAGTAGGGATAAATATTGTTCTAATAAATGGGTCGTTCCTAATAACCATTCTCCTTTTTCATCTTCTTCTATCGCTTCATACAAAGTTTTACCTTTATCTAATGCAGTTTCGATACGGGTTAATTTTGTTTTTTCCTGTTCAATCATCCACTGCTGCATATCAACAGGATATTGCTTAAATTTTTCTCTTATATTCATTATTCATCATTTTTTATCGAACATCACCACTCTAACTCGAATTTACGAGAAACATATAAAAGTATCACTAATAATTAAGCTTTTGATTAATTCTCAATTCTCAATTCTAATGAATTAGTATTAATTATTTTAAGTTGTATAACCTATGATTTATTCTCATTATTTAAAATGCTTCATATAACTTTATGAAAAATGACTTTTGCTGGATTTTCCTAAAATTTGCCCGAAAATCAAATCTTTAAGTTATGTAAAATTTCTAAATGTGCTATCTTAAGATAAGGTGGGTTTTTTCTATACAAAAATACCTATAAATTCCTGAAAACCCTATATTCCTCATACTTTTACCTCCAAAAAAAGAAAAAAATACCATTCAAGAAAAATTTAGTACGGAAAAACTATAATAAATATTTGTAAATTATTATTGACTGATATAATTATAAATAGTAGGAAGAATGATTAATTAAAATTTCCTAAAAAAGTTATCCTCATGAAAAAAATACCGATTGAATAGAAGCAGATTTAATCAATTAGTTTTATGCACGAACTGGGAATCACCCAAAATATTGTCGCTATTGTCTGTGAACAAGCCAAGGGCGTACCTGTCAAACGAGTTACCCTAGAAATAGGAAAACTGTCTGCGATTATGCCTGATGCGATCCGTTTTTGTTTTGATATTTGCGCTCAAGATACCATCTTAGAAGGGTCTATCTTAGAGATTATTGAGACAGAAGGAAGAGGAAAGTGTCGTCATTGTGGACAGGAAATTAACTTATCTCAACCCTTTGGACAATGCGATCGCTGTCATAGTTTTGAACTCGAAATTATTCAAGGACAAGAACTACAAATTAAAGAAATGGAGGTAGAAGAATTATGTGTGTAACTTGCGGTTGTTCCGGCGGAAATGATGTTACTTTAACCAACATAGAAACAGGAAAAACAACAGATATCAATGGTCACCATACCCATACTTTAGCAGATGGAACAGTGATTAGTCATAACCACGATCATGGCCATGAAGATAACCATAATAATCATGGACATAATCATGCACATGAACACGCTAAAATACACGGAACGACCATTACTTTAGAAGAAAAAATCTTACAGAAAAATAATTTAATTGCTGCAGAAAATAGAGGATATTTTAAAGGAAGAAATATTTTAGCATTAAATTTAGTTAGTTCTCCAGGTTCAGGAAAAACGACACTATTAACTCGTACCATTAATGATTTAAAAGAACGCATTAACATCAATGTCATTGAAGGGGATCAAGAGACAGTAAATGATGCGCAAAGAATCAAAGAAACTGGTTGTAAAGTAGTGCAAATTAATACTGGAACCGGCTGTCATTTAGAAGCAGCAATGGTAGAAAACGGTTACAATGAATTGAAC